>NZ_JAUBTV010000013.1:0-48252 GCF_036705145.1 Microcoleus sp. B5-D4
CCCGTCCTTTTTGGACGGGCGGGACGCCCATCCCACAATAACAATTAAAATTGTAAGTTATTTAATTCGCGATCCTATGAAAGTCGATCGCACTTTCCAAACAATAAAAAAACCCCCAATTGGGGGTCATACAAATCTCTTGTGGCAGAGGTTAAAAAGCCTCTGGGATCACAAAATATACAGTAACAGAAACAAAACAATCCAAATCACATCGACAAAGTGCCAGTAAATCTCAGTCGCTTCGATGCCGAAGTGGTGCTCGCTAGAATAGTGACCTTGCGCGCGCGATCGCCACACCACACCGGCCATCAGGAGCACTCCAAACGTAACGTGCAAGCCGTGAAAAGCAGTCAAAACGTAAAAGCAACTGGCATACAAATTCGTCGTCAAGCCAAACTCTAAATGAGTGTATTCGTAAACCTGACCTGCCAAGAAAACTGCGCCCATAGCAATAGTTACGAGCAACCAATTCCGCATTCCGGTGGCATCATTCTTTTTGATTGCAGTATCAGCATTGTGAATCACAAAACTGCTAGCAATCAAAATCACCGTATTAATTCCCGGCAGCAATAACTCTCGCCCCGGCGTACCTTCAGGAGGCCACACGGGGGCCATCGCCCGATAAATCAAATAGGCGGCAAACATACCGAAAAATATCATGCCTTCAGCGCACAGGAAGACAATTACACCTAACATTCGGTGGTCGGGATGCTCGACACCGTGTGCTTCTACTTCGCCCTCGTGGTGGTAATTTAGGGCTGTTTTTGTCGGATCGATCGCTGGAATTTGCATAAGAAATTGGTAATGAAGAAGTCAGTTGTCAGTTGTCAGTTGTCAGTTGTCAGTTGGCATTAGTCATCAGTCATTAGTTAACAGTCAACCGTCAACCGTCAACCGTCAACAATTCCCAATGACTAATGCCTGATGACTAATAACTATTCGCCATCTTGACTTTCATCAGCAGGAGAATCAACATCTATCTCTGATTCAGGAGCGACCAAAGTGGCAGTACCGCCAAAGAAAGTTGAAGCTTGAGCCTCCGCAATAGGAATACCTGTTTTCTGGGCGTTGCGAGTGGCATTTTCCCTCAACTTAAGTCTGAGACGTTCCCCTGTATTCTGAATTTTTTCCATGCCGTAATCGTAAGGCCCCGTTGCCAATACCGGCACTCCTTCAAAATTTTCGATCGGGGGCGGCGAAGTCGTCATCCATTCCAAACTCAAAGCTTGCCAAGGATTGTCACCTGCTTTCGGGCCATATCTCCAGCTCCAAATCACATTAATGATAAACGGGATTGTAGACACTGCCAGCATATAAGCACCGACAGTACAAATGACATTAATTGTGGTAAATTTCGGGTCGTACATTGCCACCCGCCGGGGCATTCCTTGCATACCCAAAGCGTGCATCGGCAGGAAAGTTACAGTAAAGCCCACATAGGTTAAAACAAAGTGAACTCTACCCCAAAATTCATTAATCATCCGCCCCGTCATTTTGGGGAACCAGTGGTAAAAAGCAGCGTAAATTCCAAACACTGAGCCGCCAAACAGCACGTAGTGTAGGTGAGCGACGACAAAATAAGTGTCGTGAACGTGAATGTCGAAAGGTACGGAAGCTACCATGATCCCGGTGATGCCGCCGAGGACAAATGTTGAGATAAAACCCATCCCAAATAGCATCGCGCTGACAAGCCGGAGTTTTCCTCCCCAAATAGTTGCCAACCAGCTAAATATTTTAATCCCAGTTGGTACGGCGATGATCATAGTTGTGATCATAAAAAACATCCGCAGCCAGCCGGGAGTGCCGCTGGTAAACATATGGTGCGCCCACACGATCAAGCCTAAAAAGCTGATAGCGAGACTCGAATATGCGATCGCCAAATAACCAAAAATTGGCTTGCGGGAATGCACCGGCAAAACTTCTGAAATCACCCCGAAAAAGGGCATAATCATAATGTAAACTGCCGGGTGCGAATAAAACCAGAATAAATGCTGGTAGACGATGGGATCGCCGTTGCCAGTCGGGTTAAAAAATGCCGTCCCCGCTAACAAGTCAAACGACAGCAAAATCAAAGCTGCTGCTAAGACTGGAGTAGCAATCAAAGTCAGCGCTGAAGTCGCAATCATCGCCCAGCAAAACAAGGGCATATCATTGAGACCCATGCTGGGAACGCGCATGGTAAAGATGGTAATGGCAAAATTTACCGCCCCCAAAATCGAAGAAGTTCCCAGAATCAAAACGCTGAGAATCCAAATTTCTTCTCCGGCTTGAGCCGTAACTAAGCTCAAAGGCGGATAGGAAGTCCAACCCGCCTGTGGAGCTCCTACCAAAAAACTGCTCAATAGCAACACGCCGCCTACGGGAATCATCCAAAAGGCAACGGCATTTAGCCGGGGAAATGCCATGTCTTTGGCCCCGATCATTAAGGGTATCAAAAAGTTAGCAAATCCGGCTCCGGCGGGTACAATCCACAGGAAGATCATCACCGTCGCGTGAACAGTAAATAAACTGTTATAGAGTTCGGGGGTGACAAAATCGGAGTCGGGGGTGGCGAGTTCTGTTCGCACCAAAGTTGCCATTACGCCGCCGATTAGATAGAAAATAAATGTTGTGACTAGGTATTGAATACCGATGACTTTGTGGTCGGTATTAAAAGTGAAGTAGTCGCGCCAATGTCTATCGGCGGGCGCTGTTCCGCGAGCCTCAGTGTTTGCACTTTCTTGGAACTGTGCTTGTGTCATAGTTATTAGTCATTAGTTATTAGTCATTAGTTATTAGCTCAGGGTCAAAGACCCAGTGCCAGGAACTAATGACTATTTTTAGTGATGAGTTGGGTGAAGTTGTTCTAGGGTTTCGGAATTAATTTTTATTTCCCTGACGTAGGGAGCCAAAAATTCACCGTCTGACAATTCCCCTGGATTGACTGCAACTGCTTGCTCTAAGTTTTGACTGCTAGCAACTTGCTGTTCTTGCAGCCAACTGTCGAATTCTTCGGGCGTGTGAACGACTGCTACAGCTTTCATCGCTCCGTGATAAGCGCCGCACAATTCAGCACAAACAACCCGGTATTCGCCGGTTTTAGTTGGTGTAAATCTCAGTTCGCTCGGCCGGCCGGGAATTGCATCTTGTTTGAGGCGAAATTCCGGCAGCCAAAATGCGTGCAGCACGTCTTGAGCTGAGATATTTAGCTGTACGTCGCGGTTTGCTGGCATATGCAGTTCGCCGGAACTAACGCCGCTTTCTGGATAGCTAAAAATCCAGGCGTACTGCAAACCTGTGACATTTACAACTAAGTCTGCTGGTTTGTCTTCATTTTCTGGGGAAGCGCCGACGCCTAGAGCAACAAGTTTTCTAGACGGAATTTGAGGGGCGTTTTGGGGTGTATCTGAGAGTGTGGCTGCGATCGCACTTCCCCGCATTTTAGAGTGCGCTTGCATCGTGCCGTGGTCATGATTGCCCATCGGATCGAGGCCTCCCATTGAGTTGTAAATCTCAAAACTGTAGACTCCGATTCCTAAAATAATCACCGCTGGCACGGCTGTCCAAAGAATTTCTAAGGGAAAGTTGTCATGCCAAGGCGGCCCGTCTGTGTTGTCTCCTTGACGGCGGCGATATTTAATTGCAGCAACGATGAGAATTCCTTGGACCATGATAAATAGTCCAGTGGAAATGGTCATCATTGTATTGAAAAGTGCGTCTATGTCGGATGCTTCGTCAGAGGCGGCGATCGGCATCAAACCGTGATTCTGCCCGTACCAGAGACTGATCAGAGTCACTCCGATGCCGGCGAGCATGGTGAGGATGGAACTTGGAATGTTCACGCTGGTACTTCTTAATAGCGACACTTCTTCGCTTGAAAAATGAAGGAAGCGCCTCTGGGTTATCAATTTTTAATTGTAAATGGTATTTTTAGTAAAATGTCTCTCTTAAGGGTTACTTAAGGCTTAGAATTTTTGACCGATCGCCTGCGCGCATCAAAAATACGTCTTTTGTACCTTGACAAAACTCAGTAAAAATGGTAGACAATCGCTCTATTTGGCTGCTAAATTTGAGATTTTTTCTCAAACACCATCAAATGCTGCTGGGGCAACATATCTTTTGTCTCTTTCCATACTAAACCGACGGCGGCCATTTCTTTTTTTACCTGCTTCTGCGTCATTTTGTGCAAACCTTTAATGGGAATCAGCGGGTTTTCGCCCCGATACTCGATCGATACCGTGCGGCCTCCCGGTTTAAGTGCTTTCACAATTCCTTGCATCATTTCTCTGGGATATGCAAATTCGTGATAAGCATCGACCATCACAACTAAATCCACGCTGTTTTCCGGTAAATTCGGATTGTCGATACTTCCCAAAACTGGCTCAACGTTAGCAATATTTTTTTCTTGTTTATTCAATTTAATAAAATTAATCATTTCCGGCTGCACGTCAACTGCCAAAACCTTTCCTTCTGGAACTAAGGGAGCGAGGCGAAAGCTAAAATATCCCGTTCCCGCTCCAATGTCTGCTACAATATCGGTTGGTTTTAAATCGAGATTGTTCACTAACCGAGCTGATTTTTCTTCCATGCCGCGGGACGGTCTTTCCAGCCAACTAGCGCCTTGGTATCCCATGACTTGAGCAATTTCTCGACCCATGTAAAATTTGCCGATTCCGTCGGGATTGTGGACTGTTCGCTGCTGGTAAATTGGGTCGCTGTTAGCGGTTTTACTTGCTGCTGCACAGGCATTGAGTGGCAACAGGCAAAGAATTGTCAAGATTATTGCTGTTAAGGGTTTAATTAATTGTTCAGCTTTTTTCACGATATTTCTGATTTTGTGTTTAAATTTATTTCTCGTTCCCTGGCTCTGCCTGGGAACGCAGATCCAGAGGCTCTGCCTCGGTAATATCCAGAAGAGTTCAAGATTTAATGGACAGCGGATTCTAACAATTTAATTGTACCAGAGTCAGCGTCGATTTCGACTTCTTGGCCGATCGGCAAAGTGAACTGCTCCCGAATGTGTCCCACCATTGAACCATACCACGCAGGAATATTCAAAGGGCGAATGTGGTCGGACAAGACTTGAGGCAAGGTTAGGGACTCTTGGGGTTTTTCAGCTTCGCACTTGGTACACTGTCCGAAAATAAAACCTGATATTTTATCAAGAATGCCCGCTAATTTAAGCTGCGTCAACATTCTATCGATGCGATAAACCTCTTCGCCCACTTCCTCAACAAACAAAATACTATTTTCCCACTGCGGTAAATATGCAGAACCCACCATTGCTGCTATTACTGATAAATTTCCGCCGATGAGTTTTCCCCTAGCTGTGCCGCGCCCGATTGTTTGAACTTGCACGCTTGGGGAGTTTTGCATGGTTATAGAGCCGCCCTCAAACAAAAGTTTTTTGACGTATTTTACTGTCAATGGACTCCAAGTTGACACACCTAAAGGGCCGTGAAAAGTAACTATATTAGTTTTAGCATAAATCGCCAATAATAGCGCCGTAATATCGCTGAATCCCATAATGATTTTGGGATTGTTGCGGATAATATTGTAATCCAGGAGTGGCAATATCCGACCGCAGCCCCAGCCCCCCATTCCGGTAAAAATAGCTCGCACTGAGTCATCGGCAAAGGCTGCGTTGACATCGGCGGCGCGATCGGCATCCTTGCCGGCTAAATAGCCGTAGCGGTCGTAAAAATGCTCTCCCAATTTAACTTTTAAACCCAGGTTATCCAGAACTTTAAAAAATGGCTGCACTTCTTTTTCGTAGTTGAAAGCCGCAGGATTGATTAAAGCTACAGTATCGCCGACTTGCAGGCGGCGCGGCTCGATCGCACTTTTGGGAGATAGGTTGGTTTGGGCGCTTGGCAAAAGCTGAGTACCAATAGCAGTCAGCCCAAAAGTTGTGAGCAGAGCGCGGCGGCGGAGAGTCATAGGTGTTATACCCTTGTTCGATTAAGTGAGGTACAGGTTGAGATTTTAGATTTTAGATTTTAGATTTTAGATTGGGGGATTGAGCAATTGTTAATTCATTGATGAATGGCTCACGCGAGAACTGTTATAGATGGTTTTTGCTATAATTGTATAGCAAAATATCTGTCAGATCAGTTTAAAATTGCGAGTTTCAAATGAAAACAGACACTAAAATCTCAGCTAAAAAATCTTGGGCTAAATCTTTAGCCAGTCCGGCGGCAGAGTTTCCGCTGACTCAGCTATCGGTTAAAACTGGTAAAATTCCCGACGGATTGCGCGGCACTCTCTACCGCAACGGGCCCGGACGTTTGGAACGCGGCGGTGTTGCTGCGGGACACTGGTTTGATGGCGACGGTGCAATTTTGGCAGTACATTTTACCGATGTCGGTGCTACGGCTGTTTATCGCTACGTGCAAACAGCGGGATATCTAGCTGAAGAAAAAGCTGATAAATTTCTCTACAGTAATTATGGCATGACAGCACCGGGCCCTGTGTGGTTGCGGTGGACTAAAACTGTTAAAAATGCGGCCAATACTTCTGTTTTAGCTTTGCCCGATCGCCTTTTAGCTTTGTGGGAAGGTGGCCCGCCTCACCGCCTCGATTTGCAAACCCTGGAAACTCAGGGAACGGACGATTTAGGCAGTTTAGATAGTAAATTTGTTTATTCTGCTCACTGCAAGCGCGACCCGATTACCGGCAATATTTTCAACTTTGGAATTACCAACGGTGCGACTACAAAGTTGAATCTGTATAAAAGCGATTTTACTGGAAAAATCGTGCAACAATCAACAGTTGCTTTAGATGGAATTTACGCGCTCCACGATTTTGTTTTTGCGGAAAAGTATCTGATATTTTTCATCCCGCCGGTGCAAGTCAATTTTTTGCCATTGTTAACGGGAATTAGCAGTTATAGCGAGTCCTTTAAGTGGAAACCGGAGTTAGGTACTCAGATATTAGTTTTTGACTCAGAAACTCTCTCTTTAGTTAGTCGCGGCGAAACCGAACCTTGGTTTCAGTGGCATTTTGCTAATGGTTTTGTGAAGGAAGATGGTTCGGTGGCTGTAGATTTTGTGCGCTTCGCTGACTTTCAAACTAATCAGCGACTGAAAGAAGTACCGACTGGTGAAACTAGCACCGATGCGGAGGGTACTCTTTGCCGAGTGCATCTCAATCCTCTGACGGCGAAAGTGACAGGAATAGAAGAATTGTTGGATAAACCTTGTGAGTTTCCGATCGTACCTGATGCCGAAATAGGGCAAGACGCACGATATATTTATCTGGCAATGTATCGGCCTGACGTTGATATTGTAGCCGAACGTTACGGTGCGATCGGCCGTTTGGACACGCAAAGCCGCAATCTCACAATTGCCGACTGTGGCGAAAATCGCTATCCCGCAGAGCCCATCTACGTTCCAGATATTTCCTCGGAAAAAGGTTGGATAGTAACAGTTATTTATGACGGCAATTCTGACAGCAGCGAAGTCTGGATATTTGACAGCGACGGACTTTCCCGCGAACCTGTTTGCCAGCTAGAATTGCCCGGTGTCATACCTTTGGGCTTTCACGGCACTTGGAAATCGGCAGTCTGAGAAAATTGTAAAGAAGTGTTGCGGAAGATTTATTAAAAATTGTTGCCGCTTCTCCGTCAAGTTGTTAAGGTGTGTGTAGATAGGAAATTCTCATATCTAGGAGGTGTGGAATTGATAATCTGCATTGCTCAATTATCCTGTGCTAATTCGCACGAATCCCCGGCGATTGTAAGTCGCGGTGGCACAGGATATGGTCTGCCTCTGCGGACTAAAAAAAGGGGTAATTAAGCCCCGAACAATGACTAATTCGAGGGGAATATTCCCGGCGAATAAATTCGCGGCTACACAGGCTTGCGTCCGCCTCTGCGGACTGAAGAAAACCAATCCCTGGCGAATAAATTCGCGGCTACACAGGCAAAGTCCACCTCCGCGAACAGAAGAAAAAGCGGTAACAAAGCCCGCTTGGCCATGATTTCCGACTCGGTTTGCCATCTCAGGTTTGTCTGCTTGCATGAGGTTAAATGACCAGATATTTGACTGATTCGTGGCAAACCAAAAGTTTAGTTCAACTCACGCGCACGTTAGCGATTCAACAGTTTTGGGTTTTGAGTTAACCCCACGAATAAATTAGGCTTATCGGAACAAGATAGCCTTTTAAACAATTATGAATTATGAGTTGTTATCGCCAAAACATTCAACTCATAACTAATAATTCACAACTCACAACTCATAACTCCGTGCCGCGATGAGAATCAACCAAAAGGTTTAATCTATGCAACTTCAAGGAAAAACAGCTCTTGTTACAGGAGCTTCGCGCGGAATTGGGCGATCGATCGCCCTGGCATTAGCGAGACAAGGAGTCAAACGTTTGTTGATTGTGGCGCGCAACCGCAAGCAATTAATTGAACTGGCAGAGGAAATCGATGTTTTGGGCACAGAAGTAGTGCCGTTAGCTTTGGATTTAACTCAGTCAGTTGCGGTGAATATTGCGATCGCCCAAGCTTGGCGAGATAGCGGCCCGATTCACCTGCTAGTCAACTGTGCAGGCGTCGCCCACCAAGCATCATTCTTGCGTTCCCCGCTGCCGTTAATCGAGGAAGAAATCGCCTTAAATTTGCTCGGAACCTACACAATTACCCGCTTGATAGCTCGGCGAATGGCGACTCAAAAAGAGGGAACAATCGTCAATGTTTCGAGCTTAATGGGCAAAATTGCCGCTCCGACAATGGCGACTTATTCTGCTACCAAATTTGCCATTTTGGGATTCACCCAAGCTTTACGCAGCGAGTTAACTCAGTACAATGTTCGAGTCACAGCTTTGCTGCCATCTCTAACAGATACCGACATGGTGCGAGACTTGGAACAATTCCGCTGGGTAGTGCCCACAACTCCCGAAAAAGTTGCCCTAGCACTTGTCGCGGGATTGCACAAAGATGCGCCGGAAATCTTGGTAGGATGGCAAAGTCATCTAGCAGTTTGGTGTCACCGAATTGCGCCTTGGTTGCTGGATTTTGTGTTGCGGATGGCGACTCCCGAACTTCGGGATAAATCGCGGGGCCGCAAATTGCGGGAGGCTTTAGCTAGCGGGCGATAAACTTTTTTCTGGGCGGGCTCTTCGGCCATTGGTGTCAACTTAAGCTGTCAGCCCGCCCACCCGTTAGTCCGCCAGTCCGCCAGGGGTTGAAACCCCTGTCTAATAGCTAAAGTCCTCTGAAGAGGACTGGGAAAAAGAATCTTTGACGTTGCTGATTCTGGCGTAGGAATCAACTTTTCGCTTGATGTTACAAAACTGACCATACTTGTTTTATAGCAATTGGGAAATCTGAATTCCTACCTGTATTCAGCAACGCCCAGCAACGCCGAATTTTTAAACTCATTAGTCCTCTTCAGAGGACTTTAGCTATTAGACAGGGAATTCATTCCCTGTCGGACTGTCGGACTGTCGGACTGTCGGACTATCGGACTATCGGACTATCGGACTATCGGACTGTCGGACTGTCGGACTGTCGGACTACGGATTTAACGTTAAGTTGACACCAAGGGGCATTGCCGTGTCCGTACAAGGGCTATGTACTTACTTACCAGCAAAAGTGCTATATATCATTTCCACTCCCCTTGCAAGGTAAAAGCAGCCCAATAATAGGGAGATTTCCATTTTTCCTGCTGCATCATTTCCATCTGCGCCGCCCTCAAAGCAGCAGCCGGCGCTAACTTTTGTTGCACCATGTTTTGATAAAACTTTTGCATTAACAAAGCAGTTCCTTCATCATCCACATTCCACAAACTCACCGCCACCCGCTGCGCCCCCGCATACATAAAACCCCTTGTTAATCCCACCATTCCTTCGCCTTTAACATTCTGTCCCCTGCCCGTCTGACAAGCACTTAAAACCACTAAATTTGCCGCCAGTTTCAAGTTGAAAATATCGGTGAGGCGCAAAAAGCCATTGACAAGATTGCCCTTGTCATCTACCATCGACATCACAATTCCTGAGAGTTCGGGATTTTTGCTGTTGGCAATGCCGTGGGTGGCGAAGTGAACGATTTGATAATTAGCTAAGCTGCCGTCGGTGGCGGTAGTGCGATTGGCATCAAAATCAATCTTTTGACTGCTAGAAGTTGAGGGGAATAAGCTGGATATTGTTTGGGCTTCTTGGCGGGTAAATGCGAGACGTTCGGGCGGCCATCCCCGATTAGAAGCACGAAGCGATTGATTTAAACCGAGGTTGTTTACTTCTAATTTTTCTGTTGTTGCTTGGGTGATTTTTCCTTTAATTCTTTCATCATCTGGGCTGAAAACTGGGTCTGCTAAAATTGCTAAATTTCGGTTCGGTGGTTTTCTATCTCCGTAATTTTGCCTGAGAATGGCGAGAGTTGAGGCGGAAGGCAGGGTGATAATTTCATGTTCGGCAATTAAGGGAACATTGGTGTTTTGTCCAGCGGTTTGGGGAAGAGTTAAAGCCGAAAAAGGGGTATAATGCAGCACGCCGTCGGGAACAATTAATAGGCGTTTATTGCCTAATTGGGCTGCTGCGGGTTGTAAAATCACTTGACCTAGATTTGCACTCGCTTGGGCAACTTGTTGGGGAATATCTCTTTGAACTGGGCTAGTTATTGCTTCTAGGAAGTTCTTAGCTGCTGTTTCAATATCTGCGCGTTTTGGCAATTCATAGCTAGTTAGTCCTGTTGATGTCACAACCCACAAATAACTGCGGTTTGTGCCGAGGGAATACTGCAATAAAATCGTGTTTTCATCGAGAATCTGTTTCTGAATTTCTGGCAGTGTTAAAGGTTGGGGTTGGGTGAGGGCAGCGTAGCGGGGGCTAGCGGTACGAATCTTGGTTTGAAGTTCCTGATATTGTTCCAAAAGTGCGAGGCGCTGTTTGTCGATTTCAGCGATTTTAGTTGCGTTGGGATTGGGGGTGCTGATTGTTTCGATGCGCTGCTTTTCAATGGCATCGAGTTGCTGTTGCAAGCTCTTTTCTTGTTGCAGTAAATCGGGGGAAATACCTTCGCGAATGTTGGCGTTACTTTCAACGAGGAGTTCGAGGAGACTGCGGGCCCTCGAACGTTCGCTGGCTTCTAAGGCTTTTGTATCGTAACCGGATTTAGGATGAGTTTTATGCAGTTGCATTAACAAATCGATGTAGAATTCATAGTAATCCTGTACTGTGGAAAAGTATGAGCTGCGGAGTTCAGGACTGACAATTTTAGTGCGGAGGTTTTCGATGATTTTGAGAGAGGATTCAATATCGTTGAGGGCTTCGGTAAAATTGTTTTGAGCGCGTTTGGCAACAGCTATGTTGTAAAGGGTGATAGCTTCCCCAGCGCGATCGCCAACTGCCCGAAACAGGGGAAGCGACTGGCTGTAATACTCTAGCGCTTTCTGTTTTTCTCCCAATTGTGAGTAGACTACGCCGATGTTGGTGAGGGTGTAAGCTTCTCCGCGGCGATCGTCGGTTGCCCGACTCAGGGAAAGCGACTGGCTGTAATACTCTAGCGCTTTCTGTTTTTCTCCCAATTCTGAGTAGACACTGCCGATGCTGTAAAGGGTGACAGCTTCCCCACGGCGATCGCCTACTGCCTGCACTAGGGAAAGCGACTGGCTGTAATACTCTAGCGCCTTCTGTATTTCTCCCAATTCTGAGTAAACACTGCCGATGCTGGTGAGGGTGTAAGCTTCCCCACGGCGATCACCTACTGCCCGCACTAGGGGAAGCGACTGGCTGTAATACTCTAGCCCTTTCTGTATTTCTCCCAATTCTGAGTAGACTACGCCGATGCTGGTGAGGGTGTAAGCTTCCCAACGGCGATCACCTACTGCCCGAAATAGGGGAAGCGACTGGCTGTAATACTCTAGCCCTTTCTGTTTTTCTCCCAATTGTGAGTAGACTACGCCGATGCTGGTGAGGGTGTAAGCTTCTCCGCCGCGATCGCCGGTTGCCCGAAATAGGGGAAGCGACTGGCTGTAATACTCTAGCGCCTTCTGTTTTTCTCCCAAATCTGAGTAGACTACGCCGATATTGTTGAGGGTGCGAGCTTCCCCACCGCGATCGCCTACTGCCCGCCATAGGGGAAGCGACTGGCCAAAATACTCTAGTGCTTTCTGTTTTTCTCCCAAATCTGAGTAGACACTGCCGATGTTGCTGAGGGTGGTAGCTTCCCCGCGACGATCACCCGCTTTTCGATACAGTTTTAATGCTTCTTCATATTTGACGATCGCACCTCTTAAAGCTTCCTCCGTTCCTTGCTGGGACAGTCGCATCGCCTCTTGGAATGCTGTTTTAGCAGCGTCGTTACTGTTAGTTTGTGCTGTTTGTACGACTTTGCCAACGGGCACGGCTGCTGCCACTGGCTGACTTAACTGAAGCGAAAGTGCGATCGACATACCAGCCAAAAACCATTGAGTGCGATCGAACATAACCACCCTTTTTGTATTTTTGTCGATTTTAGTTACTAGCCTGCTTAGTGTTAAGGCAGGAAGAAGTCAGGGCGATCGGCATTTTTGCTAGAGTTAACGAGTAGGTGCGATTCCCTACGGGATCGCTACGCCGCGCGTACTTTTTCCCAGCATGAACAACATCCTAACTACCCCCGATCCCGTAACAACCCACTGGGATTGCCCCGAATGCGGCGGCACTGGTACCCTCAGCCCAGAAATTTGCCCTGTTTGTCTGGGAGCAAAATACATCGATCTCGCTGCGATAACTAACTGGATGCTCGATTTTATGGAATCTCGCGGCTGCGATCGAGCTGAGATCGATCGATTGCGAACCGAAAGCCCAGACCCCCTAACATTAACTTTTTGCCTCGAAGTTTGTATCGCCCTTAAATAAACAACGATATCAAGTCTACTTAAGGGCTTATCAATCATTTACGGGCATCGAGCATAGGGCATCGAGCATCGGGCATTGTCGGAAAAAAAACGCACTCTACAAGTTGATTTAATTTATATCTTGCATTATTCTAAATTAGCCTTTTAGGAACAGGCAAGATGCCTGTTCCACAAAGAGTAGATTCTCTTGTGGAACAGGCATCTTGCCTGTTCTTGAGAATGGTGCAAGATGTGAGTTTAACTGAAACGAAATAATGCCCAATTCCCTATTCCCAATGCCCAATTCCCTATATTCAGTGTCCCTTAACCGGATGTTGACCGTAAAAAGGCAAAGCATCCGACCAATCAGGACGACTTCCCATTTGCCACTCCAAATAAGCCAATTCCAACACACTAGAAACCGACCATCCCAACTCGCTACCAACTTCAATTAACTGATAAGAATTCCCCCAATTATCCAACTTTTCCTGCCAAGATTCAGGAGTCATCACCGTATCAAGAAACAACTCAGTTAAACCAGAATCTTTGTTAACTGAATAAACCGCCCCAAACAATTGTCCCCGCTGTGCAGGCATTTGCAGCGCTATATCCTCTCTCAAAAGCCCCCCCTTAGCAAGGGGGGGTTGGGGGGGTTCGGTATTCAAAAGCCCCTCCTTAGCAAGGAAAGGTTCTGCACTCAAAAGCCCCCCCTTGCTAAGGGGGGGTTGGGGGGGTTCGGTATTCAAAAGCCCCCCCTTAGCAAGGGAAGGTTCTGCACTCAAAAGCCCCCCCTTAGCAAGGGGGGGTTGGGGGGGTGCCGCCCAAGCGACAGCCGCCAAAGTTGAAATCGCAAAAACCGGAATATCCAACTGTTGAGCCAAAGTCCGCGCCGTCACCATACCCATGCGAGTCCCCGTGAAGCCTCCGGGCCCCTTCGCCACAGCAATAAAAGCCAAATCCGCCCAAGTTTGCGGCTGAATAAACTCGACTAAATACTGATGCAAATGAGTTGCTAAATCGCGATCCAAATTCCAAGTTTGGCAGCGAGAATCCCCGGCAAAATTGCTGATGGCTAAACCGAGTTCGCGACTAGCTGTGTGCAGGGCTAAGCCGTATTTTTTAACTAATGTTCCGTCTTGGGGATTGCTATTCACGATTACTGATAATTTTCCTTAACAAAAAACAGCGGTAAAGCCACAACTAAGCAACCCAAAAGAATGCCAAATATTCCCGTATTTAAAATCCTCGAATTACCCATGCCCCCACTCACCAAAAACAGCACTACTAAACTTGCAAATAAATTTTTGTTGGCAAATTCTTTGTGTTGGGAAACTTGATGCTTCACCGTCATAAAACCCGACGCAACTATTAGGGCGAACCACGAATTAAAAATGACTATTTGAGAGCCAAAGATAAACCAAACTAAGGCAAACATTAGCGCATCTATCCAAAAATCCTGACTTTTCAACTTCGGCAGCCAAAATTCTTGGGTAGTAACAGAGGCCGCCTTCTTGAGTAATTGATTGTGTTGCAGCCGCACGAGTTTGTTTCTCAATTTAATCTTGGGATCGATTTGCAATATTTGCTTCCACTCCGGGCGGCGAGAATTGTTGACTCTTCCCAACAGCTTCACGGCTGCGACTTTATTTAACTGCAAATCGGTGAGTCTGGTGGCAATTATTTGAGATAAGTGCGGATAGTAAACGGGGTTGTCTTCGGTTCTGTTGATGACGATATTGAGCTGTTGCTTGGCTTGACTGACTTGGATTGTAACATTGTACGGGGCGAGATCCTCTTGTAAAGCTTGCTGAATTTCGGCTTGCTCTTGGCGAGTGAAAAGCGACACACCGGGCGCAGGTGTAAGAACCCGTTCTGCGGGCGTTTCCGGCGCGTCTAGCACCGGCTGTGCGTCTAAATACACCGGTTTGGGGTTCAAGTGCCGGATGACTGCTGATGCTGAACTGTAGCGCCGATTGGTGGCACTTTGAAGCATGGTGTCGAGGATGCGGCCGAAATCATCGCTAACAGCGGTTTTCAAATAATTTCGCCAAGCCCAAGAATCCTCTGTACTGTCGAACAAATCGAAGGGAGGAATTTCTGTCAGCAAGTGAATGCAGGTAACGCCCAAACTGTAAATATCGCTGGCAAAAACTGCTTTTCCCATCAATTGTTCTGGGGCTGTATAAGCAGCACTGCCGATGATTGTACCTGTTTGCGGCAATCCGGTTGCTGTTACTTTCTTAGCTGCACCAAAGTCTACTAAAACAATATCTTTTTGGAAAGGAGAGGGTTGATAGGAAGTTTCTAAGACGGGTAAAGGAGTTGGAGATAGTCGGCGGCGAATGATATTTTCTGGTTTGATATCGCGGTGAATGACTTTGGATTTGTGGACGAAGTGGAGCACTGGCAATAAATCGTTGAGGATTTGCCGAATTTGAGTTTCGGTGAATGCTCCTTTTTGTTCTAATTCTCTGGCTAGGTTTTTGCCGTCTATAAATTCTTGTACTAAATACTGTCTCCCGTCTTGTTCAAAATGCGCGATTAATTCGGGAATCTGGGGATGTTTTCCCAAGGTTTGTAGCTGGGCTGCTTCTTGGTGAAATAGTTGAGCGGCTTTTTCGGCTGCGGTATTTTGCTGCAAAAATTGCTTGATTACGCACTGCGAAAAAATCAGGGGTTTGGTTTCATCAACTGCTAGAAATGTTCGGCCAAAGCCTCCTTGCCCGATCGGCTTTATGGTTCGGTAGCGAGATGCTGATGGCGTTTCTGAATCAAGAGTTAACAACAAATTGGAGCCGCAACTTTGGCACAATTCTGCATCCCCTGGGTTTTGCGGATTCTGACAAGTTGGGTTTAAGCAATAGCACATTGGATTTTAGATTTTAGATTTTAGATTTTAGATTTGTAATTGGGAATGGGAATGGGGAATGGGGAATGGGGCATCGGGCATCGGGCATCGGGCATTGGGCATCGGGCATCGGGAATTGGGCATCGGGAATTGGGAATTGGTTATTGGTTGTTATCGCCAACAACTCACAAAAAACCTATAAAAAACAACAAATAGCAACCAACCAACAACCAACAAATAACTAATGACTAATGACTACTGACTAATGACTAATGACTACTGACTAATGACTACTGACTACTGACTAATGACTTCTTCCTTAAGTCGGGACGAGTTCGCCTGGCCGCAATTTTGCCCATTTGCCGGTCTCTTGCTTGAAACTTTGACAGCCAACTACATCCCATTCCATTTCAATTTCGTCTTGGCGGGGGCGGATGTTGACGTTGATGGTGGGTTCTACGGGGTCGAAATCGGGTGTTTCGGTGAGGTGAAGCTGTTCGTGCTGTTCTTCTACGGCGTGGTAGGTGAAGCAGCGGTCTACATAGTGGCAGTTAATACAAATACACATTCTTGATATCCTCTGTGCATTTCAAAAAGATTGGTGAAATTTGAGCTTTCTGTTAATCTAGCGTAGCAAGAGTTTAATTGTTTGTAAGGAAAGTAGATTTTTGTTGCGATGCCGATTAATTTGCCCTCTTCATTATCTCCTGATACTTGGCCGTTTGATTTGGAACTGCTGACACCGCCTGCTTATTTGGTGGGCGGTGCGGTGCGGGATGCGCTGCTGGGGAGGCGATCGCACTATTTTGATTTAGATTTCGTTATGCTAACACGGGCCGTGAAGACTGCTCGAAAAATTGCCGATCGCACGAAAGGTGGATTTGTCTTGTTGGATGCGGAACGCCAAATTGCGCGGGTGGTGTTTGCGGGCGGTACGGTGGATTTGGCGCAGGCGGAAGGGGGGAGTCTGGAGGGGGATTTGCTGCGCCGAGATTTTCGGATAAATGCGATCGCCTGCAATCCTTTTACCGGAGAAATCATCGATCCTTTGGACGGTCAAACTGATTTGCGGTTGGGTTTGCTGCGGATGATTTCGCGGTCAAATTTGGAGGACGATCCGCTAAGGTTATTAAGAGCTTACCGCCAAGCGGCGCAGTTGGGTTTTGCGATCGAACCTGAAACTCAATCGGCGATTCGGGAATTAGCGCCGCTGTTGAGTCGGGTAGCGGTGGAACGGGTGCGGACGGAATTAGGTTATTTGTTGAGTAATCCTGACGGTGTTCCTTGGATTTGTCGCGGTTGCGAAGACGGTTTGTTTTCGATTTGGTTTGAAAGTGCGATCGACCGTTTTGATATTTTGACAAAAATTGATGCGTCTGCTGCCAAGTTAGCGGCAATTTATCCAGATTTGGGGAGAGAATTTTCGCGATCGATTCGAGATACAATTAAAACGCCTTTGTTGGCGGTTGCGAAGTTGGCTGTTTTGGCAGATTCCGACCCGACAATTGCTGAAACTCAGTTGCTGCGGTTGAAGTACAGCAATGCGGAGATTAAAAGTGCGATCGGGCTTTTGAAATACTTGCCCAAATTGCAAGCAAAACCTATCGCGGAAATGTCTTTGAGAGAACAGTATTTTTTGTTTCGGGATGTGGGAATAGTATTTCCTGTTTTAGCGGTTTTGGCGGTGGCTGCGGGAGTTGCGGTTGAGGATATTTCACTGTTAATTAATCGCTATCTGGATGCTGATGATATTATTGCTCATGCCACACAATTAGTTAGCGGTAATGATTTAATGGAATATTTGAAATTGCCCAGAAGTCCACGCATCGGTCAATTGTTGATGGAGATTCAATTAGCGCGGGTGGAGGGTAGAATTGCGACTCGCGAAGATGCGCTGAAATTGGCGGCAGAGTTGGTTGATGTTAATTGATATTTTGCAGAAATTAGAACGGGCAAGATGCCCGTTCCACAAAAGATAAAATTTCTTGTGGGGAGTAGGGGTTGGGCTTCTAGCCAGCCCTAAAAAGTTAGTATACAATGCTGCCAAATGTGCATATTAACTTAGATATTGCACCATTCTCAATTAGCCTTTTCTTAACAGGCAAGATGCCCGTTCCACAAGACACTTAATTCTCTTGTGGAACGGGCCGGAGAGCCCGTTCTTGAGAATGGTACAAAATGTGCATATTAAACAACATCCCTTAATTCTTCTGGCAGTTCAAACTTGCCATCGGCACCCGGTTCAAACTCAACAACTTTCAACACAGCATCAACATTCAGCGGCCCGTAAATGTGCGGGTAATTCTCACCTGCTGCCAATTCATACTTAAGTTCAGCTTGCACTTTGTCCGAGTCAATCCAAAGCAGCAGCAATCCTGTTTGTCCCACAAAAAATTTATTAGCAGATCTAAGAACTTGTGTCAGAGTCGAACAGTGGATAAATCCTTCAGTATCTAGCGTATCGCCGCGATAGGATTGAACTTGTTTTGCTTCTTCCCACTGTTGACTGCGGGTGATGTGAAAAATAATGCTCATAATTGAATAAGTTCTAGGTTTAATTGACAATTGGCAGCAAAATTTGAGAGGGACAATTCCCGCCACAACTTACTGTCAGCGTGATAATTTTAGCATCCATCGCCCGCGCTTCACCGTCCGGCGCACCCGTTCCCGGATTCACGCCGTAAGCGGGAAAACAAGCCGCACTCAAACTCAGACGCAAGGCATTACCTTTGGCAATTTGCATACAAGTTGCTTGCAGCACAATTCTTACAGGTGTTTCACATAAATTTACCCGCACGTAACCTTGAGTAAAATTGTAGACGCTGCCGCTATCTTTGACCTCGGAAAGTATTGCACACAAATCAAAACTCGGCGCATCTGCTGTACAAAATACTTCGATAATTATATCTCCAGCTAAGCGCAAATCGGCTGTTAGCGGTGCCGAAGTGTAGGTTAACACATCGGTGCGACAGTCAATAGTCGATCGCTCCATCGCACCTGCAGGAAATGCAGCGTGACCTCCCAAGGATGGCACCGGCCGCCAAGGGTCATGTACGAATATATCATCAGTGCAAACATCCGCGCCACTCTCTGTTAAAATACCCGCATCTTCTCTCATGGCGGCAAGTCCGGTACTTGCTAAAAAATAATATTTATGATTATTATTAGGCCATTTATCAAATTTCCGCCAATCATTCCTCCCCATCTCAAATAGCGAAATCTGCCGATCGTCTAATATTCCTGTATCAACTCCTTTGAGGAATTGATCAAACCAGCGAATTTGCAACTCATCCACAGGATTTGAAGCTGCCAAACCATAATCCAACGCTCCAAGTTTTCGCCCCCAAGGTAAATGCGCCCAAGGGCCAATTATCAAATGCTGCGGATAGGAACTCCGGGTCACCATTTCCTTATAAAGATGGATTGTTCCCCGCAAATAAGTATCAAACCAACCACCAATGTGCAGCATCGGTAAGTCTAAATCTTTGATGTTTGGCGATAACTTTTCCCAATAGTCGCTCGGTCGATAATTATGCAACCAATCGTGATAATATGAGTCTGGCGCAAGATTTTTAATAATCTCAGGACGCGCAGGCACGGTATCGTATAGCGGGAGATTTCTCGAAGCTGCATAAAAGGCTTGATAGGCAGAAATATCGGCTTTTAAGCGAGCGGTTTCTGCGGCTAGTTGAATTGCCCAGCCGAGATTTGATTGCAGGCAAAATGCGCCACCTTCATAGGCCCAATCTGCATATAAATTGCAGCCTACCATTGCCGGACAAATTGTGATTAATGCGCTCGGTTTAGCAGCCGCCGCGTAGAGTTGAGTCATTCCTTGGTAGGAAAAACCGTACATTCCGACTTTGCCGTTACTCCCCGGCAGATTAGCAGCCCAATTGACGCTATCAAAACCGTCTTGTGTTTCGCTAACAAATAGGTTAAATTCCCCTTCGGAAGTGCCGCGTCCCCGCACGTCTTGGATGACAACGATGTAGCCGTGTTTGGCGTACCATGCGGGATGGGAATATACTACTGTAGAGGCGAGATCCCTTCCGTAAGGTTGCCGCATTAATAATACTGGAAATTCGCCCTCCGCATCGGGGCGGTAGATGTCAGCATCTAAACGAACCCCATCTTTAGTTAGCATTGACGCTTTTTCTTTCGGACAAAGTTTCAGCATAAAGCCTAAAAAACATCAACTAAAAAAGTTCGTAGTAACTGAGATGTTGCACCATTCTCGATAAGCATTTTATGAACAGGCTTTCCGGCCTGTTCCACAATAAAATTCATCTCTTGTGGAACGGGCCGGAGAGCCCGTTCTTGAGAATGGTGCAACATCTCAATAGTAAGGGCTTTAGCTTTTTCTCTAAGCACTCAAGTTTTTACTACAAACCTAAAACTCAAGTCCTTAGTACAAACCTAGCACGGTACGAGTACATCCGATCGCCCCAGAACTCTCATATCCTCCTCATCGAGTTCGACTGGTGTGCCGCTGCGAATTAGTTCCACAAAATCCTCATTCGGCACCATGATGCACAAAGTGTACAAACGTTCACTGCCCGTATTCTCAATTACGTGAGTGCCTGTTGGAGGCACTAACAAACTATCTCCAGGTTGAATACTAACTGTTTTGCCGTCGCAGGTTGCTTGCCCTCTTCCTTTGAGTACAAAAAACATTTCTACTGCGAATTGATGGCGGTTGGGAGGAGTTTTGCCACCCACATCGAAAATCTCCACGCAAACTGTTAATGAAACATTAGCTATTACCGGATCGAAGACGATAGCTAATCTATTAGTATCGCCCGGACTGATGCGAAATGCTTGGTAGTCTTTCGGAGACTTTATAACAGGAATCATGCACTGGTTTGTCATTTTTTTATTGTTAGTTGTCAGTGGTTATGTTTCTGCTGTCATTAGTGGTAAATCCAGAGTCATTAGTCCGCCGCTCAACCTCCAAAGTTTATGGATTTCACAGGAGAGTTCGCTGTCAGAGCAGGAAGCGAGATATAGGCTTTGCTGTACGGGACTCTCGCACTCCTAAAAAACGCTTTTTCTACTCCAGAGGGATACTCCCCTGATGACTGCTATTTAATTGCTTCTAACATAGCCTGAGAATCCGACAAAAAACCAAAACATTGTTTAACGTTATAAAGAGTAGCTTGCCAGCAATACTCGGGAGATGTCGTAGCTGTACAATCTTTGACTAAAATACAATCATAACCGAGGAAATTAGCATCTTGCAGCGTAGCCATCACGCACTGATCGGCGTTTACTCCTCCGAAGAAAAGTGTAGTTCTGCCGAGGTTCCGCAAGATACTATCTAAAGGAGTATCCCAAAAGCCGCTCATCCGATATTTATCAACGCAAATATCCTCCGGTATGGGTTTTAATTCATCGACAACCTGCGCCGCCCAACTCCCTGCCATCAGTACAGGTGCGTTGTTTTTTGGCAGCGGATCTCCCAAACCTACGCCGGATCCTGTGGGATTGTAAACGTGACGGGAAGCTGCACTAATATTGAGCAAATCGGGGCGGTTTCCCCAGTTTATCCAAATAATTGGTACTGCGTGCGATCGCAATTTTGGCAGTAAATTTGTTAAAGGATTAATTGGAGTTCGGGCGGGCGTTACATCTACGCCAATATGTGCTAGCCAACCGTCGGGATGACAGAAATCGTTTTGCATATCTATCACCAACATTGCTGCTTTTGCTAAGTCCAAACGCAGGGTTTTAGTTTCTGTTTCCAGGGTAACAGGTTGAGGCGCGATCGGCGATCGGGTGATATCGGCAATTTTGGCATCAACTTTCCAAGCATTCGGCGGTACGCCCAAGGTGCGGAGAGAATCAGGATTCATATGATTGTGACTCAAAAACAATTTCAATCTTATAACTATTTGATTGTTACTAACTTGTCATATCTTAAATCTTTGTTATAATTAAGTATCCGGGGTAACTTTTTGAGAAAGTTTAGGATTTATTAACTTTATTCTCGTTGGGCGATCGCAAATGTTAGCGCCAGGGAATCATACAATAAAAATCAATGTAAATTTACAAAAAGGGTAAATCTATGAGCTTGACAATTCAAAATACTTTAATTCCGGTTGATAGCGGTTATGAAACCGCAGATGTGCAAGTGGTGGATAATTGCATAAGTGCGATCGCCCCCAATAACCCCTCCTCTAATTCCCCCGCTTACCAAGGGGGGAACCCCCCCTCTAATTCCCCCGCTTACCAAGGGGGGAACCCCCCCTCTAATTCCCCCCCTTACCAAGGGGGGGATAGGGGGGGTCAAACAGTTATCGAGGGCAAAAATAAGCTGCTGCTGCCCGGTTTTGTCAACGCCCACACTCACTCTTCAGAAATGTGGCAACGGGGCATTATTCCCCCTCTGCCCCTAGAGTTGTGGATTGCCGAATTGTACGATTTTACACCTCTCGATCCCGAACAAGTTTACTTGAGTGCCTTGGGAACTGCGGTAGAAACATTGCTGTCAGGCGGTACAAGCGTAGTCGATCATTTAGTTTTGATTCCGGGGCAAGAATTAGAGACGATCGCCGCCGCAGTTCGCGCTTATCAAGAAATCGGTATCCGCGCTTTTATCGGGCCATTAATTCAAGATGAATCCCTGACGGCGGGAATGCCTGCGGGCGATAGCGGTATCGAACACGCGGCTTACATTCGATCGACTAAGGCCACTTTGGAATTAATGGAAACAGCCATAAAACAGTTTCACAATCCCGAAAAAGGTGTTAATATGTTGTTGGCGCCGACGGGAATTCAACTGTGTTCCGATGCTTTGTTTGAAGGCTGCATCGAATTGAGCGATCGCTACAATCTTTGTCGGCACGCCCACCTCTTGGAAACCCCCGCTCAAAAACAGTTAGCTCACGAAAAATACGGCTGTAGCGCTGTCGAACACCTGCAAAAAATTGGTTATTTGAGTCCCCGAACTTCTTTAGCGCACTGCGTTTGGCTGGACGATTCCGACATTGCAATTATGGCAGAAACGGGAGCGACTGTTGTACACAATCCCCTCAGTAACTTGCGCTTGGGAAGCGGGATTGCACCGATTTTGAAATACCGGCAAGCGGGAGTCAACGTATCTTTTGGCTGCGACGGCGCTGCTAGCAATGACTCTCAAGATTTGCTGGAAGCGATTAAAATTGGTTCGATTTTGCACAATATCACGGATTTGGATTACCGCCAATGGATTACACCGCGCCAGTCTGTAGAAATGGCATCCTTGGGAGGAGCAAAAGGCTTGAATCTCGCCGATGAAATGGGTTCGCTTACAGTCGGTAAAAAAGCCGATTTTGTGCTGTATGATTTAACCAGTTTATCATTGCTGCCGCGCACCGATCCGATCGGCTTGCTGATTTTGGGACGCCCGACTAATGCGGTAGACGGCGTTTGGGTAAACGGCAAGCAAATTGTCGCCGAAGGTAAGGTGAAAACGATCGATGTTGATGCTTTGAGGCGGGAATTATTCGATCGCAGCGAGTGGACTAGCAAGCGTCAATCGCAAACAGTAAGTGAAATAGAAGCCCACTATCGAAAAGTCATGAACCTGCAAGGTTATTCTTAAAAAAACAACCAATAGAATATGATATCATGTCCGGTTGAATCACATAATTAGCGCGGCAACTAAAAATTAACGCAATCAACCTCCCACATCCCAATCACTTAGAACTTCTAGCCATGACACCCCCTAACAACCAGATAAATGTAGACGCCAGACTTGTTGCAGCTAATACCCAATTTGGCTTTAACTTGTTCAACACCCTCACCAAACAAGAGCCGAATCAAAATATCTTTATTTCCCCTACTTCTGTCGCCCTCGCACTGTCAATGGCATACAACGGAGTCAGCGGAGAAACCAAACAAGAAATGACAAAAGCTCTCGAATTAACGAAAATGAGTCCAAAAGCAATCAACGCAGCCAATCACAATTTGCAAAAGAGTTTGCAAAAAGATGACCCCAAGGTTCAAGTATCAATTGCCAACGCGCTTTTGGTCAGACAAGGCTTCTCATTAAAACCCGAATTTTTGCAAATAAATCAACAATACTACCAAGCCAATCTTACCGAAATAGACTTTGAGAGTCCGCAAGAAGCTCTCAGCATCATTAACAACTGGGTGAGCGAAAAAACTCACGGAAAAATTGATAAAATAGTCACTAAAATCAACCCTAATACACTTTTGTTTTTGATTAACGCCATCTATTTCAAAGGCAACTGGGAAACGCCCTTTGATAAATCTCACACTGCCAACAAAACTTTTTATTTAACAGACAGCAGTTCCAAACAGCATCCAATGATGTCCCAGATGGGCTCTTATCGGTGCTACGAAACAGACACTTTTCAAGCAGTCAGTTTACCTTACGGCAAAAAAGGCGCTCTGAGTATGTATATTTTCTTGCCAAACTCCCATACCAATTTGGCAACTTTCTCGCAGCAATTAACACCAGAAAACTGGGATAAATGGATGCAAGAATTTAGAGTTAAAAGTGGAATGATTGAAATACCGCGCTTCAAAATGGAGTATGAAGTTCAACTGAAAGACACACTTATAGCTTTGGGAATGGCAGAATTTTTCGGTGGATTGAAAACAGACTTTTCCCCGATGACTGATAGCCAAGTAGCAGTAGAATCGGTAAAACACAAGACATTTGTCGAAGTTAACGAAGAAGGTACAGAAGCAGCAGCCGTGACTGTAATAGAGATGACGAGATCTATGCCGGCTTTTGAAATGAATGTCAACCGTCCATTCTTTTGTGCCATTCGAGACAATACTACAGGAACAATATTATTTATGGGTAACATCGTTGACCCCCAATAATATCAAAAATATTAGGTGCGTCAGGAAATGTTCGAGTGACTTTTAATAAAATAACCTTCGCTGAAGCACCCTAACAAGCTAATTATACGGTAAAATATCAGTCTAAAAATAATCATATTTGCGACAAATTGATGATTAAAGTACACAAATGGCAGCGGATACTGGCTTTAATAGTTGTTTTTACGATCGCCCTTACCTCCTCCGCGATTTTATCCCCGCGTCTCTTGGCTCAAACCCCGCTCAAAACCCCAACAACCGAATTGCGCGGCGTCTGGCTGACGAACATTGACAGCGAGGTTATTTTCTCCCGCAACAACATCATTGACGCTGTAAATCGACTGGACAAACTTAATTTTAATACCATCTATCCCACGGTTTGGCAAGGAGGCTATACGCTTTATCCCAGCGCTGCCGCCCAACGAGTATTCGGACAGTCGATCGACCCATCCCCCGGATTGAAAGACCGAGACATCCTCAAAGAAATTATAGCACAATCCCGCCAAAAAGGTATAGCAGTAATCCCCTGGTTTGAGTTTGGTTTCATGGCTCCAGCAGAATCAGAATTAGCCACACTTCACCCCGACTGGCTGGCGCAGCGGCGCGACGGTTCAACTATTTGGAAAGAAGGCAAACATGATCGAGTTTGGCTGAATCCCTTTCATCCCGAAGTTCAGCAATTTATCTTAGATTTAATCCTAGAAATTGTCGATAATTATGATATAGATGGCATTCAATTTGACGACCATTTCGGCTTGCCAGTAGAATTTGGCTACGAGCCATTAACAGTGTCAATGTATCAGGAACAAATCAAAAGTCCTCCCTCCAACGACCCCCGCGAAACCTTTTGGGTGCGCTGGCGCGCTGACAAAATCAACGACTTCGTGGGCAGAGTTTCCCGCGCCATCAAATCCCGCAAAGAAAAATGTATTGTCAGCTTATCTCCAAACCCTTTTCACTTTTCTTTACCCGCCCACCTACAAGACTGGTTTACCTGGGAAAGACGCGGCTACATCCAAGAAATTGTGTTGCAGGTTTATCGCAGCGATATCAAGCGTTTTAGTGCCGAACTGGAACGGGAAGAAGTTAAACTGGCTAAACTTAACATTCCAACTGCGATCGGCATTTTAACTGGTCTTAAAAATAATTCTGTTCCCCTCAAACAAATTCAAGAACAAGTGCAAGAAGTGCGAAAAAGAGATTTCGCTGGCGTGTCGTTCTTTTTCTACGAAAGTTTGTCGAATTGGGCGAGGGAAACCCCCGAACAGCGCAATTCGGCTTTGCAAGAATTCTTTCCCACAAAGATGCAGCGCCCGCCCTCCGAAGGCATAATTTGAAACCTACGGTTAAAATGAGAAAAAGCATACAGCGCTTAGGAATTGTCATCTTATCTTTGAGCGCTTTCCTAACAATTGGCTATCTCACTCCCAGAAAGTGGGGAAATTACTCGCAAGCAGATTGCACAATCTCTCTATACATTTCCGACCAAGGCATCCACACCGAAATCATTGTTCCAGTTAAAAATGAATATTTTGACTGGAATCAATTTTTACCGCTAACAGAAATAGGGCGGGATGCCACTTCTGATTATAAATATTTGTCTTTTGGCTGGGGAGATAGAGCTTTTATGCTGGAAACTTCCACCTCAGCAATCGTCAACCCAGTTACAGCTTTCAAGGCGCTATTTCTCCCTACTCCGTCTACCGTACACGTTCAAAGTTATCGGGTCATCCCCCGAAATCTAGAAACCAAATGTGTGAAAATTAGTGGGGAAAATTATCTGAGGCTGGTAAATTTTATTAAAAATTCATTCCAATTAGACGCAGCCGGTAATAAAATTAAAATTAGCTACGGCTACGACAAAAGCGACAGTTTTTATGAAGCAAAAGGTAGTTACTATGTTTTGAGAACTTGCAACGACTGGACGGCAGAAGCTTTGCAAAAAGCTGATATCAATACTCCTTTATGGTCTACGCTTTCTTCGGCGATTATGTTTCATCTTAATAGCGGTTGCGAATGTCACAAATAAATGGTACTAGGCAATCGTAAGACTCTCTTTACTTTAGGTTATAAAATTTATAATGAATGATTATGTATGGGTGGGAATCTTCCCTAAAGTTGCATTCTTTTTTTTAGCTGGTATAATTAGCAATTTGAGGAAAAATTATGAATGTAATTCCAGCGATCGACTTATTGGATGGAAAATGCGTCAGATTATATCAGGGAGACTACGCGAAGTCTCAAACTTTTAACGACAACCCCGTCGAAGTAGCCAGACAGTGGGTAAATGAAGGCGCAACCATGCTGCATTTAGTAGACCTCGACGGCGCCAAAGCAGGTCATCCAGTCAACCAAGCAGCCATTGAAGCGATCGTCCGATCCGTAGACGTTCCCTGTCAAGTAGGTGGGGGAATGCGCGATCGCGCTTCTGTTGCTGCTATCCTCAATTTAGGCGTCCGGCGCGTCATTCTCGGCACTGTCGCCGTCGAACAACCGCAATTAGTCGGCGAATTGTGCGCCGAATTTCCCGATCGAATTCTGGTTGGCATCGATGCCAGAAATGGTAAAGTTGCTACTAGAGGCTGGCTAGAAACTTCGGAAGTTTTAGCGGCAGAATTGGCGCAAAAAATGGCCGAGTTAGGGGCGGCTGAAATTATATACACCGACATTCACCGCGACGGTACTATGGAAGGGCCGAATTTGGACTCTTTGCGCGAAATTGCTAACGCTATTTCGATTCCGGTGATTGCTTCCGGCGGCGTTAGTTCGATCGCCGATTTGTTGAGTTTGCTGGCTTTGGAACCAATTGGTGTCAAAAGTGCGATCGTCGGTAGGGCAATTTATACCGGCGATATCTTGCTAAAAGAAGCAATTCAAGCAGTCGGGCAAGGGCGGTGGCAGGATGTACCGCCAGATTTGGGTTCTTCAAGTTTTGCTTGATAGTCATGTCGAGTTAACTGGCTACCCAATATGTAACAGTTATCAATTTTCCGACTCACAGTCATCAGTCATTAGTCATTAGTCATCAGTCAACAGTCATTAGTCATCAGTCATCAGTCAACAGTCAACAGTCATTAGTCATTAGTCAACAGTCAACAGTCATCAGTCAACAGTCAACAGTCACCGTAGAATCGTCTTTCTTACCATCATCGTACCCATGTTTTTAAACCATACAATTACAGCTTTAAGTTCTGGGATGGCTTCTCTAGTTGCCCCCATACCTTTGTTAGCAACAGTCGAGGCAGAAAATTCGCCGATCGTCCTCAGCGGAGTTTTGCTCACTTTGGTAGTGATTTATATCGCCAGTAAATTAGGCGCAGAAGCGGCTAGAAACTTCGATTTTCCGCCGGTTTTGGGTGAACTTGTAGCAGGGGTAATTGTTGGGGTATCTGCTTTACACCTAGTCATTTTTCCCGAAGCAGGGCTGTCAGCATCCAACTCAGGGATTATGACAGTTCTGCAATCGATTAATCATCTGTCTCCTGCCGCCCTCACCAGTGTGTTTGAATCCCAGAGTGAAGTCATTTCAGTGCTGGCTGAATTGGGCGTAATTATTCTGCTGTTTGAAATTGGCTTAGAGTCGGATATCAGACAACTCAAGGAAGTGGGGGTTCAAGCTGTCGTTGTCGCTTGTGTCGGCGTGGCAGTTCCCTTTGCCGCCGGTACTGCGGGCTTGATGATCATTTTCCACACGGCGGCGATTCCGGCGATTTTTGCAGGGGCTGCTTTGACGGCAACCAGCATCGGAATTACCTCCAAAGTTTTGTCGGAATTAGGACAACTCAAATCTAAAGAAGGTCAAATCATTGTTGGTGCAGCGGTGATTGATGATGTGCTAGGAATTATTGTCCTAGCTGTTGTTGCCAGTTTAGCGAAAACTGGTGAGATTGATGTTGTTAATGTCATCTATTTGATTGTCAGTGCAACTGCCTTTCTGCTTGGTTCGATTCTATTGGGCGGTGTGTTTAACAAAAGCTTTTCTGCCATCGTAGACACACTCAAAACTCGCGGCAATATAGTCATCCCAGCATTTATCTTTGCTTTCTTCATGGCGTTTCTGGGCAATGCAATTCATCTCGAAGCGATTTTGGGTGCGTTTGCGGCTGGTTTGGTATTGGATGAAAGCGATGCCCGCGAGGAGTTGGATGAATTGGTGAAACCCATCGCCGATTTATTTGTACCCATCTTTTTTGTAACTGTGGGAGCTCGGGCGGATTTGGGGGTTTTGAACCCAACAGTGCCGGATAATCGGGCTGGTCTTTTGATTGCCGTATTTTTGATTGTGGTTGCGATTTTTGGCAAGCTGGTGACTGGTTGGGTGGTGTTTGGTCTGCCGGGAATCAATCGATTGGCGATCGGAGTGGGGATGATTCCTCGGGGCGAAGTCGGGTTAGTTTTTGCCGGCATCGGTTCCGCGAGTGGGATTTTGGATAAACCGTTAGAAGTCTCGATTATTATCATGGTGATTCTGACGACATTTTTAGCGCCGCCTTTTCTGCGGGTTGCCTTTGGCGATACGGTAGAGCCTCCTGCTAGTGGGGAACTTTCTAGCGAGAAAATCGTTTGATATCAAATCCGCCCTTCATCGTCCTGTATTCATCTCTCTGTTCTCGAACTCTGCGTTCTCTGCGTTCTCTGCGGTTTAATCATTCCAATGCAACCGGAAACGATATGATTGAGGGAATTTGAGTCTGGGCGATCGACTGATTGAGAAACACAAAGGTCGATCGTCCCAATTGTTTTACCCGTAATATCCTGTCCCCTCGATTACCCGAAATCAGGTAGGGGCCCGTGAGCCAACCATATCTGCCAATAATTGACAATCTCAAAAACCCGCCCCGGCCGGGATATTATGGTCAATCGATCGTCCCAATTGTTTTACCCGTAATACTTTTTATTCAGCAACTTTAATATCCTTCTCTTCCTAGGGATCTTTCGTAAGTCCTAATTTAGATAAATCAGTTAATTCCATAATGATATCCGTTTTAAAACTCAGCGTTAAATCTTTGAGAGCCTTCGCGATCGCCACTTGAGAAGTAGGTAGTTGTTCAATTAATTGCAGCATGAGATCCCCATCACAATAGTACGCCGCATCATACATTTTCTGTAACCATTCGCGGGGCATCATTGCTACAGCATCTCTAGACAATTCAACCCTCGGCAGTGAAGAAGACTCTTGAGAGGTACGGGGCGGGATGCGATTTGCTTTATTCTCCTCTGCCGGCAGTATCTCCGCTAACATTTGTAATAACTGTGCGATCGTGTAAGGTTTTAACAAAAATGTTTTGACATTAGCATCTAATGCCAGCTTTTTGTTAGCAAATAGTCCGCTAGTCGCAATGATCTTCACCCCAGGATTAATTTCTTGCAACGCGCGCATTGCGGAAACACCATCTAGGTTGGGCATCATCATATCCATTAAAACCACACTAATTTCCTGTTGATTTTCCCTATAGACAGCGAGGGCTTCAAGCCCATCACTAGCGAGTATTGTTCTGTAGTTATAGTTTTCTAGAGAAGTCTGTGTTATCTCTCGAATAGAGGCTTCATCATCAACAATTAAAATCAACTCCCGCTTACCTCTAGGCATTGCTTGCTCTATCGTTGTGAGGCTCACTTCTCCCTCTATAGCTGGAAAGAAAACCCGAAATTCCGTACCCTTACCCAACTCGCTATAAACCTTAACAAAACCGCCATGATTTTTGACAATCCCCCTTACTGTGGATAATCCTAGCCCTGTTCCTTTCCCAACTTCCTTGGTAGTGAAAAAGGGGTCAAAAATTCGGTTTAACAATTCGGGCGGAATACCAATTCCTGTATCAGCCACCGTCACAGCCACATAACAGCCTACTTTTGCTTCCACATTCAGCAGGGCATCATCTTCATCAAAGGAGCGATTTTCGGCAGAGATGCTCAAAGTTCCTCCTGATGACATGGCATCCTTAGCGTTAATCATCAAATTCATAAATACTTGGTGTAGCTGGGTAGCATCACCCGATATTGTCCATAGTTCCATTGCGGGAATTTTAGTCGAAATAGTTATTGATTTGGGAAATGTGTGTTGAACAACACCGATTACTTCGAGGAGCAAATAGCCTAGTTGTAATATTGCATATTCACCATCCGTTGTTCGACTAAAAAAAAGAATTTGCTTGACCAAATCAACCCCACGTTTAGCACTACCCGAAAGGAGTTTTAACAGTCTTTGTGTCGGTTCATTCATATTGGTAATTTTGAGAGGAAGCAGTTGACTAGCTCCCAAAATCGGGGTGAGAATGTTATTTAAATCATGGGCAATTCCACTTGCCAACGTTCCTAAACTCTCTAATCGCTGGGCATGATAAAACTGTTTTTCAAGTAGTTTTTTTTCAGTAATATCACTATTAACAACGAGGATAGAGCGGGATTGGGAAAATTTATTGTGTATCAGTGTTTTACGACTTTCTACGATTATATTATTACCGATTTTAGTAAGTTGCTCTATTTCCCCCTGCCAACTGCCTTGCTCGGTAGTGATTTGGATCGGCTCAGTTAGTTTACAGGGTTGATTAAATAAGGTTTGAGTTTTCTGCCCTATAACTTCGGCTTCTGCCCAACCATATAAACGTTCAGCTCCTTTATTCCAAAATAAAATATGATCGTCTAAATCCTTTACAAAAATGGCATCACTAGCAATATCAATTAAGGCTGCTTGTTCGGCAATTTTTTGCTCTGTTTCTTTACGTTGGGTAATATCCGTAATAATTTCTATGCCCACCCAACAATCTTGTTCTTTATCCCATTCAGCAACATAGTTGGAGGCAAGCCATCGAATCCTGCGATCGCCATGCAAAAACTGATATTCGATAATACCCGATCGCCCTGCTTGAATATTTTCGATCAATGAGGCGATCGTTTTGTCTCGATCTTCGGGCAATATATTCGCTATGAATAAGGCAGAATCTGCTTGCACAGCTTCTAAGCTATAGCCCAAAATCTGTTGAGTTCCGCCTGTCCAAGAATCAATCTCTAAAGTACCATCAGTCCAAAGACGAAAATTTTTAATAACTGCGATCGCGCTGTTGAGAATCTGACTGATTTTCGCAGCTTCTTTTATTTTAGATTCTGTAATATCAGTAACAATAATACTATTCACTAAAATCTCATCTATCTGAAGTTGTTTCAACGATAATTTAACAGGTACTTCCTTATTTCCCGTTGCTGTGAGCAAAGATAATTCTCTAGTGAAAGTTCCATCGGTCTGAACCTGCTGCAAAAATAGTAAAAATGCTTTTTTATCCTTGGGGCTAATAAAGGTTTCTAACTGAGAGCCTATCAGATTTTTTAAAGGAAAATTTAATAGTTCTGAGAGTCGCTTATTACAGTACAAAATCAAACCTTCAGAAGATACGGTAGCCGCTCCTTCGCCCATTTGTTCCACTAAACACTGATAAACATAATCTGCCCCCTGAAGCGTAAAAACTCGATCTCCTCGCGGAGTAGAAACAACAACAGCATCAACTTCCCCACAACGAATCGCCTGCAACGTTTCTTCCGCTACATTTAGGCGTTCCTGCACCTGGGCCAATTCCCGATTTAGGGTTGCGACTTCTTGGCTCATTTTTTCAATAGGGGTCAGAGAATCCTTCATTGTTTCCCTCTCCAATTATATTTTTTTTCGGCACTAGATTAAGACCAAGTAAGACTTTTTCTGTATTCGATAAATTGCCAATCATCTTTTGTAAGGGCAGAGGTAACTTTTTTATCAAGGTGGGAACAGCCACAATGTTCTCCGAAATAACAGCTTCTGTCTGTTGATAAATATCAATAACTTCTAACTCATAACGCCCTTGGAGATGTTCCTCACAAATCTTTTTGATGTTTTGCAACGCCGTCACCGATTGAATCGTTGTACCTGAAATATAAAGACGTAAGATATAAGGCTCTTCCTTTGATGAAGAAAGAGACTCTTCAAAAAGTTCTGTGGTTGTTGGTTTAACCTCTTCGGAGTCAATCATTGTTAGTACCTATATCTTAATGGGTTTAATGGGTTATTGTTCATCGACTTGACGAAGAATTTGCAGTCCTACCAGAACTTTTTCAGTATTTGATAAATCACCAATAATCTTTTTAATCGGTTCTGGCAATTGTCTCACGAGAGTCGGTATAGCAACGATGCTATGTTCTATGGCTAGCTGCGGCTGTTGACTTAAGTCAATAATTTCAATGTTATATTGACCCTGAAGATATTCCTCACATATCTTCTTCAAATTGGCAAAAGCCACCAAAGATTTAGGTGTTTGTCCCGCCACATATAATCGCATTTGCCAAATCTCTGACCCTTTTGTGTTAGTTGGATCTGAGGAATTATCTGTTAAATGAATTGTCATGTTTTTTCTCCTTATAGATAGGTTTTAGCGATTAAGATGACGTAACCTTGCCATAAAGGTTCGATTCTCCTGCACCGCTTTTTCTTCCTCTTGTTCTTCTTCAAGCAGCCAATCTAACTCCGCCTCTCGATTGAGCAATTGCATTTGTAGATCATTTATCTGAGCTTGTACGAGTTTTTTCTCTTGTTCATACTCACGTTTTTTTAGTTCAAAATTCTGTCGGCGTTTTTTAGCGGCAGATTTTTCCTTTAGTTCTTGATTGACTCTTTCCGTTCCTGTTAATACCTTGCCATCTCCCAAGTAAACCTCGACCAACTTTACACCTTCATTGGTGACGATAAATTCCCGTACTTGATTTGAGTGCATCATGCCGCGAGATTTGAGGGCATAGATAATGCGATTGCGCTCCCCATTCACCTTGAGCGTTTGGAGCTCTAACCAAGTATCCATCAGAGAGGAAACACCCACTTCTGTCTGTTCGTGGTCATGGTCAGCATCACCAGCCGTTAAGTTGGTCATAAAAACGGTTATTTGCTTACTCTTTAAATAGTCAATTAAACGCATGAAAAAGTTTTTTGTTTGCATCAAACTCCCACTCAAGACGAGATTACTCATCGGATCAATGATGATTGTCCTTGGTTGAAATTCTTGTACCCAGCGATGGATTTTAAACAAACGCATTTCTAAATTGTAATTGGTGGGACGTACCGCATCAAATTGGAGTAATCCCTGCTCTACATAAGGGGCTAAGTCAAGACCAATCGACCTTAAATTGCGGATAATTTGTTGGGGCGATTCTTCAGTGGCGAGATATAAACACCGTTCGCCCCTCAAACAGCTTGCATGGGCAAAATAATTTGCAAGAGTCGTTTTGCCCGTTCCAGCCCTGCCTGTGACTAGAATACTGCTACCCCGATAATAGCCTTGGCCACCAAACATTTCATCAAGTTCGGCGATGCCCGTTGAGACTCGCTCATTAGAAACCACATGGTCTAATTTTAAGGAAGTAACGGGTAAGACCGAAATGCCATTTTCTTCAATTAAAAAAGGATATTCATTATTACTATGACGAGAGCCGCGATACTTGACAACTTGAAGGGTTCTTGTGGCGATGTCTTCAAAGGTTTTTTGATCTAATTTGATCACACAATCCGAAACGTATTCTTCTAAACCTTGACGGGTTAAGGTGTTATCTCCTCGCTCCCCTGTGATCACGGCTGTCACACCTTGGTCTTTTAACCAATGAAATAAACGGCGTATTTCTGCTCGGACAATGTTGGAATTGGCTAAACCAGCAAACAAGACTTCAATCGTGTCTAAAAGCACCCGTTTAGCGCCAATTTTTTTGATCGCATACCCTAGACGAAGAAATAGGGCTTCTAGGTCATATTCTCCTGTTTCCTCAATTTCGCTGGGTTCAATATAAATATGATCTATTAATATTTTCCCCTCAGCAATTAACTGATTTAAATTCCACCCTAAAGAGGCGACGTTTTTGGTAATTTCTGACGCAGTTTCTTCAAAGGTGACTAAAACGCCTGGTTCTCCGTACCGCGTTGATCCGCGTACGAGAAACTCCACACCAAATAAGGTCTTACCGCAACCTGCAGAACCACAGATTAAAGTTGGTCGGCCTTGGGGCAAGCCTCCATCGGTGATTTCATCGAGTCCCTGAATTCCCGTTGGGCATTTGGATAATTGTAACTCTTGAATTTTTTCCATAAAAACACAAAAATTCCCTTTTTGATAGGAGTTACATAAGCGCACAACTATCCTACCTGCGACACTTTAGGAATCTGTGCTCTTGTCTTGACTACCTGTATATGATCAACGATAGCACTGTTCCTCACTTGAGTATCCATAGCTTTTCGTTTCTTAATGGAATCGTAAGCAGGTGGCGGATTACATCGCGGCGGAGCATCTCACTTGTGTAGTCCAGCAAGCTAGAAATTGGAGTTGTGAGGCAGAAGGCACGAGGAAGAAGGAAGGAGCCAGAAGAAGTGTGGTTACAAATATGAGAGGCTCCCCATCGCAACCATTCTTGAGTTGATAAAATATGCCCGCATAAAATTTGTCACTTTGTCTAGAGTGGAGCTCAAGTTTTCTTCTTCTGAGGCAGTAAGGGCTCGATAATTTCCCACTCTTTATCGAAAAACTGGGTTAAAAACCCCGTCCTTCTAGGACGGCTTGAATTGTAACTTTTCATTGCACATATCTCCGTTTTGTGCCGACTGCGGTAGCATAAGACTGGAGGTAGAGCAATGCTAGTTTTTGAGTTTAAATCTTACGGAAAATCAAGCCAGTTCAAGGCAGTAGATGAAGCAATTCGTACCGCTCAGTTTGTCCGCAATAGCTGTTTGCGCTATTGGATGGACAATCCTAAAAAGAACAAATACGACTTGAATAAATACTGTGCTGTACTGGCAGCTACGTTTCCGTTTGCTGATGAACTCAACTCCCAGGCAAGGCAGTCGAGTGCTGAACGCGCTTGGGCAGCTATCTCTCGATTCTACGAAAACTGCAAGAAAAAGATTCCTGGTAAAAAAGGGTATCCGCAATTCCAGCGAGACTGCCGTTCGGTTGAGTACAAGTCAACTGGATGGAAGCTTGCAGATGACAGAAAATCGATAACTTTCACTGACAAAAAAGGAATTGGCAAACTTAAACTCAAAGGTACACGCGACCTGCATTTTTACCAAATTAGCCAAATTAAACGGGTTCGATTGGTTAAACGTGCTGATGGTGTGTACGTCCAGTTCTGTATTGATGTCAGCCGAAAGGAAAACACAGAGCCAACTGGTAGCACAATTGGATTAGATGTTGGACTGAAAGAATACTATACTGATTCAAATGGAGTCACGGTTGAAAACCCTAGATTCCTGAGAAAAGGCGAACGCATTCTCAAACGCAGTCATCGTCGAGTATCTAGGAAAGTTAAAGGTTCAAAAAACAGAGGCAAAGCTCGACAGATTCTCGGCAAGCGCCATCTCAAAATAAGCAGGCAACGTAAAGACCATGCCGTGAAGTTGGCAAGGTGCGTAATTCAGTCAAACGACTTGATAGCCTACGAAGATTTGAGAATTAAGAATATGGTGCAGAATCACTGTCTTGCTAAGTCTATTAACGACGCATCTTGGTATCAATTCCGTGTCTGGCTCGAATATTTGGGAAAAGTATTCGAGCGTGTAACAGTTGCGGTAAATCCGCAATATACCAGTCAAGAATGCTCTAGTTGCGGTGAAATTGTCAAAAAGACTCTATCTACAAGGACTCATGTTTGTAAGTGTGGATGTTTGCTAGATAGAGATTTCAACGCCGCGAGAAATATCCTAAGTCGGGGATTGGGTACGGTAGGGCATACCGGAACCTTTGCACTAGATGCAAACAACGCTTCGGGAGAATTGACCTCTACTTTGGTTGGAGAAATCCAATTAGAGCAAGTCAGCTCGTAGATCGAAGAATCCTCATGCCTTCAGGCCCAGGAGTGTCAATTACCAACGAGTGCTACAGCACCGCTTTGCAACACAGGAATTTCAATTAGGAACTCTGTTCCTTGAGCTGGTTGAGAGAAGCACTGGAGTAAGCCACCGTGCTTATCAACTACAATTTGATAGCTGATGGATAGTCCTAATCCAGTTCCTTTACCAGTGGGTTTTGTAGTGAAGAAGGGATTGAACGCCTGTTGTCTAACAGTTTCCGTCATCCCAGGCCCATTGTCTTGAACTTGAATTACCACATTTTTTGAATAACCAGAATGAGTTTCTTTTGTGACTAGCTTAGTCCGAATAGTGATGCGACTGGGATTCTTTTGGATGTCTTTTGTATAACGCTGATTGTCGTAGTTTTCTAAAGCATCGATCGCATTTGCCAGAATATTCATAAAGACTTGGTTCAACTGTCCGGCATAGCACTCTACTCGCGGTAAGTCGCCGTACTCTTTAACAATTTCAATAGCAGGATGAGCCGGATTTGCCTTCAGTCGATTTTGCAAAATCATCAATGTGCTGTCAATTCCCTCGTGGATATCAACAGGCTTCATTTGGGCCTCATCCAGCCGCGAGAAGTTTCTTAGCGACAGGACAATTTGACGAATGCGATCGGCTCCTACCTTCATTGAAGTCAGGATTTTGGGCAAATCTTCACTAATGAAGTCCAGCTCGAACTCTTCAATTTTTTCCTCAATTTGGGCATTAGTTGGATAGGTTTGCTGGTAAAGCTGAATCAACTTTAGTAAAATTTGCGTGTAGTCGGCAGTATGGCTCAGGTTGCCATAGATAAAGTTGACTGGATTATTAATTTCGTGAGCAACACCAGCAACCAGTTGCCCCAAACCTGACATTTTCTCTGCCTGAATAAGCTGTGCCTGAGTTTGCTGCAAGGTTTTGAGTGCAACCTCCGCTTCCTCTTTTGCTTGCCTTAATGCAGCTTCGGCTTGCTTGCGCTCAGTAATATCCAGTGCCAAGGATGCAACTCCAACAATCTTTCCAGCATCCCCTACTAAAGGCGTATTGAACCATTCGCAAATAATGGTTTTGCCGTCTCTGGTAATATTTTCGTTGACACTGTAGATTCCTCCAACCTGAACCAACAACTCGTTCATAACTCGATCGACGACCTTTCGGGCAGACGCAGGCACAATTAATTCTGTGACATGGTGTCCGATCGCCTCTTTCGCCGTGTAACCAAAAATCTGCTCTGCCGCTGGATTCCAGGCAGTGACTTTAAAGTTTAAATCCCATTCCACAACTGCCAGTGAAGTTTGGCGGAATAGAAAAGATAGTCGCTGTTCCGACGCTTTGAGTTCTTCTTCTACCTGTTTCCGTTCCGTAATGTCAATCCCTGTTTTGATGATGTACTCAATTTCACCTTCATTATCCAGTAAAGCAGTATCTGACCAGGCAATGAGTCTGAGTTGTTGATCTTTGCTCACCCAACTGCCTTCATACTGCTGGGGAAAATTACCAGATTGTAAAGACTCAAAAGTAGTTTTGGCTTGTCCTGCTAAGTCTGAGTTCGGGAACAAGTCCCAAATGTAGCGCCCTTTTACTTCACTAAATGAGTAATGAGTCATTTGTTCGCAAGCTCGGTTAAAGCGAACGATTTGTCCCTGCGGGTCGAGCACAACTACCAGGGCACCTGCAATTTCAAGAATTGCTGAAACAAAATTGCGTTCCACTTCAACTGCTGTAATCAGTTCCTCTAACTGGGTTGCCATAGTGTTAAAGGCGATCGCCAATGTCCCCAGTTCGTTTTGGCTGTCGATGTTGACCCGCGTCTCTAATTGCCCCGCACTGAGTTCAGTAGCTGCCGTGGTTAAGTGCTGTAGCGGCACCACAATTTGCCGAATAAATAGATACCCAATGCCAACAGCGACGATCGTCACCACCATCAATGAGCCTCCCATAATTGAGAGCATTTGGTAAACGGGAGCATAAGCCTCAGCCGTTGGCAGTTCTACAACCACATTCCAATTCACACTCCGAACTAAGGCACTGGCTCCCAATACTTCTACCTGCTTTAGACCCTGATAAACGTTAAGGTGCTTAGTATTTTCGGAGGCTTTCAAGAATTGAAAGAAGGGGCGCTTAGAAAGATCTTGAAGTTGAAAGGTTTCTGGCTTACTACCCTTTTGAGCAATCACAAAATTACGCTCATCGACTACATAGACATAACCCGTCTTGCCAACCTCGATTTGGGAAACAACAAACCAGAGAAAGTTGAGATTTATCTCTGCTAATAGCACCCCATCCACCTCATCTCGCTCATTCCGAATCGGAACCGCCAGAATGGTGGTTGGTTGGTTTGTTTGAGGATTAATTTCTACAGGACTGACATAATCTTCCTGTTGTTTGAAGGCACGAATAAACAGTGGCGAATTGGCTGGATTTTCTAACTTGAGCGGTTCGTAGGGTGAAACTGACGTGACAACTTGTCCCTTCCGGTTCAAAATGGCAACGGCTTCATAAGCATCATGATGACGAATCAATCCTTCCAACAGGCTCTGCTGCACTTGAGGTTGAAAGTTTGTGAGTCCTTTGACCCTAGCTAAATAGCTCAGTTTTCGTTTCAAGTCATCTAAATAATTATCAATCTGCCCTGCTGCTGTCTGACTACGCTCTTCTTGGAGCGATCGCGATTGCTGGATCTGCGCCTGAAAGCTGAGGTAGATCAGCAAACCACCTGTGGGCAGTAAGCTCAGGAGAACCAAAAATATCAAACCATAGCGGAGCTGATTTGCAATAGAAAAGAAGCGTTGCCAGAGAAGTGAAGGGGAGCTTTTGGCAATCGGAAGAGCGCGATCGTTGCGTTGATTTTGCATCGGACTTAGAATCAATATTGGTAAATCAATTAATGCGCGCACTAAGGAGAAACATCAATTTGGCCAGTCGTCACAGCTTCTCGGATAATCTTGAAAGTGTCCTCTTCCTGAGACGTGAGACTACCACGGAAAGGGGCAAAGTCGTAGATTTTTTCCTTGAGTCCAAACTTGTAAAGTTTTCCTTCCCAGCGACCTTCCTGGGTTAATACGGCCGCATTTAGCACCAGATTGGGAATGTCCTGCAGAACGCTAGTTAGGACTTTGCCGGGAGCCAGTTCGTACTGATCCTTGGCCCAACCAATCACAAGGACTCCTGGCTTTTGCGTAACGGCTTTTAGCGCGGCTAATCCTGCCTCATCCGCGTTGATTGTCAAAACATCTACTCCAGAGGCAACCATATCCGTTGCGACTTTGGTGGCTTTTTCCGTATCAATCCAAGAGTTGAGAAAAGCTGTCGAGGCTTGAACAGAGGGATTCGTTGCCTTCACTCCCCGCCTAAACAAAGCTTCTTCTTCTTTGTAAACCGGATAAGCAGCACCCACAATATAGCCAACTTTATTGCTTTTAGTCTTCATGGCAGCCAAAGCACCTGTGAGGTACCCCACCTCACCCGATCGAAAGGCAACAGCCCCCAAATTTTTGTTATTCCCTGGATAGGTTGTAACCAGGGCAAATTTCGTTCGCGGAAATTCTTTAGCGACCTTTTCGGCCGCTTTGATATAGCCACCACTGGCTGCAATTACCAGGTTATAGCCTGACTGGGCATATTTGCGAAGGGCAGCTTCACTATGTTCACCGTCAATACTGCCAGTAAAGTCTACCTGAGCATTAAATTTATCTTTGATTAGGTTTAACCCTTCAAAGCAGGCTTGAGCCCAACTGTTGTCGTCTTTGGAGCCTGTCGTGATCAACGCCACTCTAAAGCTGCTAGAGGTACTTGCTTCAGGGGAAGAGTTTACGTTCGGAGTCGATCGACTGCAACTGATCGCAAAAACCAGAGCTAGAGCCGCCACAGTCATTTGTTTCAAGAGAGATTGAATTCGCATAATAGCTTTTCGCAACCCGATTACTTTTTCTACGCGATAAATTTCTTGAACGGTAAGCTGTTCTACATTTAAATTGTGTGCCAAAAATCACTAAAACTTTTGTGGGACGGGCTTCTAGCCTGTCCCGAATTTCCAATTTAAATGCGTAACAGCTTATCTCAACAATCTTCACAAGTTTTACTCTCGTTCGTATTTAATGCCTTTGGCAGATTTAACGTAACACTCATTTAACCTCAAAAACAAATAAGGACACGGCATTGCCGCGTCCTTACAAATCTAACCTGCAATTAACCGAATTTGCTATTACTTAACAAACAGCATTTCTTGATAAGTAGGCAGTGGCCACAAATCATCAGCCACTTCACCTTCCAGAGCATCCGCATACTTGCGAACCTCATCCATCAAAGGACGAATTGTTTGCGAAGCATATTGCATATGGTCTTCGGTCGAAGCAAAATCGTGCTTGCTCAAAGCATCACTCAATTTGCTCGCAGTATCCATCATGGACTTAACCAGCACCGCTACTTTTTCGGCACTTTCTTTTTCCAGTTCAATCCCAATCTCTTTCAATTTAGAAATCGTGCCAGAAAGTTCAGCTAAATACCTCACCGCTGCGGGGTAAATAATGGTTTTTGCCATGCTTATTACCAGTTTGGCTTCGACTTCAATTGCCAGCAAATACTGCTCAGCATAAACATCGTAACGGCTTTCCAATTCAATTGGAGTCAGAACACCTGTCTTTTCAAACAAGTCTTCAATGTATCCTTCCTTCAACACGGGTAAAGCATCGGCCGTAGTCCGCAAGTTAGCTAAACCCCGTTCCTCAACAGCCATTTTGTGCCATTCTTCGGAATAGCCGTTGCCACCAAATACAACCGCACCGTGCTCGTCCATCACTTCTTTGAGAATGGTTTGGATGGCAGCATTCAGTTCAGTTCCGTTAGCCAAATCGCTTTCTAATTTGTTAGCAATCCAGTCCAAAGAATCTGCAAGAATTGTATTCATCGCCACCAGCGGCCCGGAAACAGACTGACCGGAACCTACTGCACGGAATTCAAATCGGTTTCCTGTAAAGGCAAAGGGCGAAGTCCGGTTTCTGTCTCCAGCATCCTTCATGAAAGTAGGCAGTGTTTCTACACCTAAGTTCATAATTCCCCGACCTTGAGAGTCCTTAACTTCTCCTCGGCTAATTTGCCCGAAGATATCTTCTAATTGGGAACCCAAATAGACAGAGATAATTGCTGGCGGAGCCTCATTTGCACCCAATCGGTGGTCGTTGCTGGCAGTAGCAACTACCGCGCGCAATAGAGGGCCGTATTTATGAACTCCGCGAATCACAGCGCCGCAGAAAACTAGAAATTGTATGTTCGAGTGCGGTGTATCGCCGGGGTCTAATAAGTTTCCTTGGGTGGCATTGCCGACCGACCAGTTGACGTGTTTGCCAGAACCGTTAATGCCGGCGAAAGGCTTCTCGTGCAGCAAACACATAAAACCGTGTTTCTTCGCTGTGTTGCGGAGAATTGTCATGGTTAATTGTTGGTGGTCGCTGGCGACGTTTGCTGCTTCAAAAACGGGTGCAATTTCAAACTGACCGGGAGCGACTTCGTTGTGGCGGGTTTTGGCAGGAATTCCCAGCCGGTACATTCTTTCTTCTACTTCCTGCATGAAGACTTGAACGCGCTCTGGAATCGCTCCAAAATAGTGGTCGTCAAATTGCTGACCTTTCGCAGGAGGTTTGCCAAACAGGGTGCGACCTGCTAGCAGTAAATCGGGGCGGTTGTTGGTGAAATTGGCATCTACCAGGAAGTATTCTTGTTCGGAACCGCAACTAGAATTTACTGGAGCAACTTCGGTATTTCCTAATAGCTTTAACACTCGGGTTGCTGCTTTGTTCATGGCGGCAATGGAACGCAAAAGCGGCGTTTTCTTGTCTAAGGCTTCACCTGTCCAGGAGATGAAAACAGTAGGAATGCACAATGTCATGCCGTTGTCTGTTTCCATGACATAAGCAGGGCTGGTGACATCCCAGGCTGTATATCCGCGAGCGGCCGCAGTCGAGCGAATGCCGCCGTTGGGGAATGAGGAGCCATCGGGTTCGCCTTGTACTAGAACTTTGCCTGCAAATTCTGAGATGACGGAGCCGTCGCCTTGCACTGAGATGAAACCGTCGTGCTTTTCGGCGGTGCCGTTGGTTAGCGGGTAGAATACGTGGGCGTAGTACAGGGCTCCTTTGGAAATAGCCCAATCTTTCATTGCTACTGCAACTACATCAGCTACGGAAGCATCGAGTTTTTGGCCTGTTTGAACGGTGTTTTTTACTGATTTGAAAATGCTTTTGGGCAGACTTTCTTGCATCTTGCTCAGAGTAAAAACGTCTGTTGCCCACATATCTTCGAGCCGCTTGGGAGGCCGACCAGGCATCAATTTGCGGTTGACGATTTGAGAAATTGCTTGAACGCGAGATTCATTTCCACTCATGGTTATTTTTATTGGTATTGCGGGACGAGTAGTTGAGAAAAAATAGATGTTAGCAAAAGTTTAACGATTGACGAATATTTTGGATTTACCAAGATTTTTTGTCAAAGCTAACTTTTGGGAGGATGCCTTTTTTGGCAGGCTCTACAAGATTGGTGGAGCGAGGCTCAATCAGTTCGCCGTCCACCGGGCGTGACAATCCAGTGTGAGATGCGGTTGGATTTCGGTTATTAGCAATAAAATAGATGACAAGAGCCTGTACTAATTTGAGTCAACATGATAGATGTCTGCACTGCACAAATTTCGTAACTAATCTTCACCCTGGTCAGCTCAAAAATTTTGTGCAAATCAATTCCGATGAATTCAGGTCAAAACTACTTATGGTTTTTAACGGTTCGACGATCGATAAATCGCAGTCCAGCAAACAACGCACTCGTTTAGGGGTTTTGGAGAATTATGGAGAGTACACAATCTACAATTGGAGAGTTTAAACAATCATTAACTAAATAAATGTATTGTAGGCTACAGAATTTTAGGTTTTTTTCAGAAAGGTCGATCGCACCAAGCGCACACAACCGCAGGGTTTCAGTGTAACAGGACGCGGGGCGCTCAAACTAAGGGCGATCGTACTCGCATAGGGCATAGGGCATAGGGCATAGGGCATAGGGCATAGGGCATAGGGCATAGGGCATAGGGCATAGGGCATAGGGCATAGGGCATACCTCACTTTCTTAAGAACTGCTATATGATAAATAAAGTCTGGCAACTCTTCTAAAAGTTGGTGCGACAATTTGCCGTAGAAATCTTTACGAGATTTGGGAACTTATTAAACTGTTATAGCCGCAGTTTATTGAGCATAAATGAGTAAGTTGATAGTTTTTATTTAACTCGTTGGTAATCCGAAGACTTCAGAGCATGAGCCAAAAAGCGTTCTGTGTAGTACAAAGCTAATTGATTGCTCGGCCCATTAAAAACTGCATCAAAGGCGTGTTCAGCCCAAGGAATTTCGAGCAAAATAGCCCGTGAAGCGAAGCTATCCCGTAGGGAATCGCCCGTGGCTCGCAATCGTTCGTAGAGCGATCGACCAAACTTGGGCTGAACGATATGGTCGCGACCGGCATAAACCAGTAAAGAAGGGGGAAGATTCGGTTTAATATAATTGATGGGAGAAGCCCGACGGTAAAGCTCATTGAGTTCGTCTGGCGTTCCTCCCAGAAAAGCACGCAAGACGGCTCGAACATTTATGGCATCAGGAAAAGGTGGGTCATTATATCCCCGAATCAGGTCATTTGGCCCGTAATAATTTACCACTGCTCTAACTGGAATCACACTTGAATTATAAGCAGTTAGCATTGCTAAATGGGCACCTGCAGACCTTCCCATCAGAGCAATGCGATCGAGATCAATTTCCCAATCACCAGCATGAGTTCTGATATAGGAAAGAGCGGCTTGTACGTCGTCAAGCTGAGCAGGAAATCTATACTTAGGAGCGTGGCGGTAATCAATTGCGACAACACAATAGCCTTGGGCGGCCATATAGCGGCTGAATTCCTGATTGTAATCGGGATTGCCTCTTTGCCAAGCTCCCCCGTAGAGTGTGATAATCGCGGGATATTTGCCAATTTGCATCGGCCGATAAAGGTTTAGTTGCAGTGAAACTCCGTTAGGGTTGGCAAATCCAATAGCCCGATCGATCCTAACGTCTCTGATGGGAATTCCTCGGAAGGCATCTGCGAGGATAAACGGTTGAGGGCGTAGCTGCGCGCGTAAAGCTTGAGGAATGGCTGCTAAATAGTTTTCCCCTAAAACTGCTTGCATTTGGGTAGCTATCGCTGCATTGGCTGCTGGGAACTGAATCAGGGGAAGCAGGCCCAGGATGAGGGCGAACAGGTTACAAATTGACAAAATAATGTAGACTTTGCCTTGATGCCGCCTCAAAAGGTTTAGCATAAGGGCGATCGTATTGATACCAACCAACCAAGGACTGATTTCTGGTGCTCCCACCGCCAAAGGGTACAGGAACATCGTGGGTGCTGGTACGATGATCCAGAGACTGAGAAATAGGGCGATCGCACTCAGGAACCAAGAAATAAATGGCGTGACTAAGAATGCTGCCAATAAGGGTAACTTTTTGCGGTTCTTCTTGTGGATCATCGGATTTTCGCAGCCTAATTTTTAATCAGTTTAAATTAATCGGGCGGTTCCTAGATTGATAATAAAACCGCAGATTAAGGCAGATTAACACAGATTAACGCAGCTAATTTCAATAGCTGCCGGAGAATGGCAATCACTTGTAGAACAAAGCACTGCTTTGAGCAGCCTCCGAAAATTTGATTAAAAAGACTTTTGCAAGAGGTCTAGTAATCACCTCATTGTGCGAGGCACAATGCTTGCGAATGGATATCCCATCGCTTATAATTAACTCTGCCTCCAAAGCCTTTTACGAGGTTAATAAAAATATTTTTAGCTGTTAAAATGTACAGAAAAAAACATTTCATTGACTTATAATTTCTATCTTTTAACTGCACGAGGTGCCACCAGATTCCAATTCACCTGAGAAACACCGTACAAAATAAAATTATCCAAAAGTCCGTAAGCATCCCCACAATTGTAACCTTTAGCATTAACACATTTCTTGTCCGCCCTTTGATTCACAGCCACAAAAATATCAACTCCATCCGGCAACACACCCGCATACATCTTTAAATTAGCAAAATCATCAAGGATGCGACCGTTATCATCCAGCGGCGGCAATTTCCACTCTTTCGGATTGCGATTTCCCCCTAACTGGATTGCCCAAGCATAAGTACCGTCTAGCGCTCCGTTGTGGGCAGTATATCGATTCCAAACCTGCTTTCGCTTTTCTCCGATGCGCGGATTATTTTCATAGCCGCCCACCCAATATTGTGACATAAATTTGAGGAAAACTTCAGCTTCTGCAGCTAGGGAACCAGTACCGGGACTCAAATCAGTGTTTCTGCTGCTAAAAGGAACTTGGCTTAAATTCCAAGACCAATTTATCCTCCCCGGCTTCGGATTTAGCCAAGTAGCCAAATCGCAGAAGCTACCCTTCCAGATGCAGTGCGGACGCTTCACATCCCATCCTTGACCATAATAACTTTTCCCGTTCCAATGGCGTTTTTCTGGTTCGCGAGCGCCAATATTTTCTACTCCTTGGGTCATGAAAATTCCCCGATCAGCCGCAGTAGAAATTCCTAACTCTGTTTTGAAGAAAACCTCCAAAGCCGAACCTTGATGAGTTGCTGGTTTACCCATTTTAGCAGCATAGCTGCCGGAAGCTATAAGCTGCTCCAAAATAATCGTAGGAAATGCGGGACTGGTATTGGAATAGTGATATTGACCGAGAGGATACTGAAGACATCGCCCAGCCAAAACCTGCATAGTTTCTGTTAAAGTAGGACTTGGCAAAAAATAGCCCGCGCTAGGAGAAATGCCGAGTTGATTTTTTGCTAAACTGACAGATTTGCTGCCCCACTCATTGACAAGTAGCTGTTCTTGTGCATGAAAATCGGCTGGAATTTTGAGATTGCGAAGGACGGGCAAATTTGCAATTATATCTTCACCGTATCTGGGCGCGCTGCGCTGAAGTCCCGATCTGTGCGACAAAAAATGTCCGAGGGTGACATTTTGCCACTGTTTGTCTGCAAATCCTGAGTTAAGATTGGCGCAATTACTGTCTTTCACGGGAACGGGAAATTGTATTTTTCCCGAAAATACGGCGTGCAAGTTTTCAGGGATAATCGCTACTGGATATTGCTTGTTCAAACCGGGAATTAGCGGCGGATAATGCTCTGGATCGAACAATTTCATCCCTTCAATTTGGTCGTCAGTCAGTTCTAAACCGGCCCGATCGCGCGCCGTCTGTTTAAGCGCCCAGCGTACCATTGCAAAGGTAACAGGCTTGCTGATACTGCCCATACGCATGGGGGTATCTGCCGCGACAGAGGGAGCCAGAGGAGCCTGCATATCGTCGCCACAAGCCGGATTCCAGTTATTAGTAGGTCTGCCTTTCATGCGGCCGAAACCCCAAACACCGACGGGTTTACCTTTAACAGAAACACCCAGTACGGCCGCACCGACGCAGCGGTGGCGCATGAATTCAGTTAGGGATTGCTTTAGAGGCTGGAGTTGCGCGTCACCGCTACCACTAATGGGGATGTTTTCTTGCGCTAAAGCTGTGTTGTTGTTGGACTCGGAAACCTTTCCCAAGCCTCCTAATAGGATAGCTGAAATTAAGGTCAAACTTGTGTATAAAAGTCTGTTGATTCTTTGGCGATCGCCCCTAACATTCCTCATAAAAAACTCCTGTTTAAAAATGTAGGTGGGTTCAAGTCTGTCAGATCGATTTGAGTAACAGATACGTTATTGAGAGTGGCTAAAATTTTACCTGTTGCTGTCAAGCGGATTAAGGTGTCGCTGTTGGCTTGACTAATTGACAGTTGAGAGGCAGTCAAACCTCTAGTAAGGGCGATCGCATCTTTTCCGGGTTCAAAATCTCGAATGATATCCATCCCTGAATCTGCCCAAAGCAGAAAACGATCGTTCCCACTTCCTCCACTTAAAAAATCATCTCCCAAATCGCCGCTTAAAAAGTCGTCTCCCGCTCCCCCAAATATGGTATCATTGTCATTTCCTCCCCAAATCGTATCATTTCCTTCACAGCCATCAAGTAGGTCGTTATTTTCACCACCCAGCAAGTAATCGTTGCCACCGCCACCACAGGCAGTATCGTCACCTACATTTCCCAACAGAGTATCGTTTTCTTCACCGCCTAAAATTAAATCTCTATCCTTACCTCCCAATAAGAAATCGTTTCCTTTGCCCCCATCCAAGAAATCCGAGTCTTCGTTGCCGTGAATGAAGTCGCTATCTTCTCCGCCATTTAGCGAATCTTCTCCTCGATTTCCAAATAATCTATCTCTTCCTTCATTACCAAGAATAATGTCTTGATTCGGGCCACCCAAAAGCAAGTCCTCTTCCGTTCCACCCGATATAAAGTCATTGCCTTCGTTACCGTTTAAAAAGTCATTTCCTTCGCCGCCAAACAGGTTATCGTTACCTTCTTTAGCCTGGAAATAATCCTCGCTGCTGCTGCCATCGAATGTCTCATTGCTAGCAGTACCTGTGAGGGGTAGATCGATCGTACTATTCACAACTACCTTTTCTACAGGATTGGGTTGGTTGAGATTTGGGAGGGATAGAGAGTTACAAAGGCAATCTTCTGTCGGAATTTCTGTCGGTGTCGGAGTTGCTGTGGGAATGTCTGCGGGAATTTCTGTCGGAATTTCTGTCGGAGTTGGCGTTGGTGTTGGCGTTTCTGTCGGAATTTCTGTCGGAGTTGGTGTTGGCGTTTCTGTCGGAATTGGTGTTTCTGCGGGAATTGGTGTCGGAATTGGAGTCGGAATTGGTGTTGGCGTTTCTGTCGGAATTTCTGTCGGAGTCGGCGTTGGCGTTTCTGCCGGAATTTCTGTCGGAGTCGGCGTTTCTGTCGGAGTTGGTGTCGGGGTTTCTGTCGGAGTTTCTGTCGGCGTTTCTGTCG
>NZ_JAUBTV010000013.1:48352-56365 GCF_036705145.1 Microcoleus sp. B5-D4
GAGTTTCTGTCGGAGTTTCTGTCGGAGTTTCTGTCGGAGTTTCTGTCGGAGTTTCTGTCGGAGTTTCTGTCGGAGTTTCTGTCGGAGTTGGCGTTTCTGTCGGAGTTTCTGTCGGCGTTTCTGTCGGAGTTTCTGTCGGAGTTTCTGTCGGAGTTGGTGTCGGAGTTGGTGTCGGAGTTTCTGTCGGAGTTGGTGTCGGAGTTGGTGTCGGAGTTGGTGTCGGAGTTTCTGTCGGAATTGGTGTCGGCGTTGGCGTTTCTGTCGGCGTTTCTGTCGGAGTTGGTGTCGGAGTTGGTGTCGGAGTTTCTGTCGGAATTGGTGTCGGCGTTTCTGTCGGTGTCGGCGTTTCTGTCGGAGTTGGTGTTGGTGTTTCTGTCGGAGTTGGAGTGGGATTAGAGTCATCACTATCATCATTGACAATAATGCCCGTACTTTGGTTGGCGGCGGGATTGATGGTGGCGTTGATGGCGTTGTTGAGGGTAACGCTGAAAGTTTCATTCGCCTCGAATTTGTTGTCGCCGTTAACAATTACAGCGATCGTTTTTGTTAGCGCTTCTGGCGGATTAAAGATGAGATTACCGTCATTATCTTCGTAGTCGAAATCGCCCGTAGTAGCAGTACCGTCATCTGTCTTGTAGTTAACAGTAATGGGCAAACCAGAAGCATTGGAGAGGCTAACAGTGTAGTTGTAGGTAGTTGTGCCTGTATTGCCTTCAGCTTGGTTAATCGTAGCGGGGGTGATGCTGACAGTTGGAGGGTTATCGTTATCTGCAATTGTCAAAACTGCATTGTTGTATCGATCGCCAACTGTAGCATTTCCCGTTGGATTAGTTAGAGATAAATTAACCGTTTCGTCAGCTTCGTCGATCGCGTCATCGGCGATCGGAATAATAACAATTTTTGGTGTCGTATCGCCCGCGGCAAAGTTAATCGCGATCGGCGTATTGGTGTAGTCAGCAGCAACAGCAGTACCATCCGTCAGCGTCAGCGTTGCCCCAACTGCACCTTTATTACCACCGATGCGATTGACGCTAATTGCAGTACCTACAACTGTACCGTTTTCATTCACCGTGTAAGCGGGATTGCTAAATTGCAGTAAGCCGGGGGAAGGTTGAGAAAATTCCGAAGTATCGTTAGTTGCTAAGTTAGTAGCAGTAGTGACGATCGCCCCTGTTGCAGTTAAAGGCGGCGATATAAAATTAGCATTGCCAGCAGCATCAGTTATGAGATTAACAAAGTTGAGATAAGTTTGTCCTTCGCCGTTACCGCTGGGATCTAGAACAGTATTGTCAAAAAATTCGACGCGGAAATTCGTATTGGGAATGCTGTTGAGAGTGCCGCTAATAGTAATGTTGCCGTTGCTAGCAGTTGCGGAGGTTAACACCGGGAAATTTTGCAAGCCGTTTCCGCCTGTATCTCCGTCTCCCAAGTCGTTTGGGGTAACGCCGTCGCTAGTTAAGGGATCGGCATCGTTATCGAGATCGATGCCTAAACCATTATTAGAAAAGATAGAATTGCCTAAAATTGCCAAACCGTTGCCACCAGTCACTTGAATGCCGCTGCTACCGCTAAATGCGATCGTATTTCCTTCTCCTGCAGCGGTACCGCCGATGCGGTTATTCACACCTGGATCTAAAGCTATGACGTTGCTGTAGAAAGTATTGGGTAAAGGAGTGCTGCCGTCAGCTTGCGTGCCGATATAATTGCCGATAACGCGGTTGTTAGTGACCTCGTTGCTATTAAGATAGACGCCCATTTGATTGCCGGAAATGACATTGCGTTCTTGCGGTGTCGTGCCACCGATGATGTTACTTTCGCCAGCAGCGATAAAGACGCCGACCGGATTTCCCAAAGCGGCAGTACCGCTGATATTTGTGCCGATATAGTTGCCGACAACTCGGTTTGTCGCAGCTACACCGCCTGAAGGTTCGCCTAAAAGTGTGGGCGCTATTGCAAAAAAAATACCCGCAGTCTGACTGCCAGAAATGATATTGCGTTCTTGAGGCGTCGTTCCGCCGATAATATTGTTAGAAGCGCTGCCAATAGAGATGCCATAGATACTGTTTCCTAGCGCTACATTACCCGTGATATCAGTGCCGATGAGGTTGCCGACAACTCGATTTTGATTGGCAGTTGGGCCGTTAATCGCAATTCCGCCACCAAGGCCCACATTGCCAGAAATCAGGTTGTCCTGAATCAGGTTTTCAGGCGCATTGCGGATGCTGATGCCACCGGTGTTGGCCATCGTATTGGCGATCGCAACAGTACCTGTAACATCAGTGCCAATACGGTTGCCGATTACTTGGTTGTTGCGCGCAGCGATGCCGGAAATCTCGATGCCAAGCCCGCTATTTAAATTGTCGTTGCCAGAGATTAAGTTGTTCTCGATCCGATTATCTGGAACGCCATCAATCCAGATCCCCCTGCGGTTGCCCCGATTGACCGTACCCGCAAGATCCGTGCCGATGTGGTTGCTGACGATCTCGTTGCCACCATTGGTTTGCAAGCGGATGCCTGCCGAGTAAAATCTGTTGATCGCTAAACCTTGCACGGTACTGTTCCCAGCAGTGATATCAAGTCCGACCATCCCAACTCCGGGGAGGTTGCCGCTGAGTTCCACCAGTGGCAAACCGTTATAGCCCGCGCCGCCTTGACTCCAACCATCGACGATCGCTGGATCGGAGATCGGCGGCAGTGCGGATAAAGGCTGAATTAATTGCTGAGAACCGATCGCCCCGATATTAAAGGCGATCGTGTCGCGATCGGCTGCAGTACCCAATGTACCGTTAATCTGTGCTTGTTCTGCCACTGTCAAAGCAGCAAAATTCAGAGTGCCATTCGCAACCAGAATTGCCTCTCTGAGGGTGAGGACGGCATTCCTGATATTCGAGTCATCTGTGCTATTAACGGTAATGGTAGCAGCCATAATTTTTCTCCTTATACCCTGGTGTTGGCGAGGTTCGGCTATTGTTGGTTAGGCGATCGATAATTGCGAGCGGGCGATCGGCAATCAAGTTGCTTCTAAACCAGTATATTTTCCCAGAATAAAACCGACCAGGGGAGTAAAATCAGGTGTTTCTACAAGGACTGACAGTAAAAACTCAGGTTAAATCAGTTAAAATACGGAAAAGTCAGGGTGGCTTTCTCCATGCAGGAACCATAGATATCTTGTAAAAGTCTGCATACTTACGTATATACGTACTTACGGGTCGAGCCCATGAACTCAGAATTAGACTTCTCTTGGAGCCAAACCAAAGAATCTGCCGATCGCATTTTTGCTCAAAACACCGGCAAATATCTCAGCGACATCGAAATGAAAGTCCTTCAAGGTTCTTGGGAAGGCAAAAGTTACGATGAAATCGCCAAAACTTACGGCTACAGTGCTGAATACCTCAACAAAGATGTCGGTAACAAATTGTGGCACAAGTTTTCAGAAGCGTTAGGAGAGAAAATTAGTAAGAAAAATTTCAAAGAAGCTCTAAGGAGATTTTCCTCGCCAGAATTACGTCAATTTACTAACATAAATCCGCCCTCGCGAACACTGAATGCGATCGCAAATTTGCCATTTCCCGAAGGTTCGGTATCATTAGATTCTCCTTTTTATGTAGAGCGTTGCAACATTGAATCTTTGTGCGGCGAGACTGTTGTGAAACCCGGTTCGCTGATTCGGATCAAAGCACCGGAAATGATGGGCAAAACTTCATTAATGACCAGAATTTTAGCTCAGGGCGATCGGGAAAACTATCACGCAGTTTATATCGATTTGAGGGCTGCAGACCGAGGAATCTTAACAAATTTGGAGAAATTTCTGCGCTGGCTGTGTTTGATGGTAAGCCGACAGTTAAAGTTAGAAAACAAGTTAAACGAATATTGGGATACGGATATTTTGGGCAGCAACGATAACTGTACGGTTTACTTTGAAGAGTATTTGCTGGCAGAAACATCAGCGCCTCTAGTTTTGGGGTTGGATGAAGTCGATCGCCTATTTCCCTACACCGAAGTAGTTGAAGACTTTTTGGGGATGCTGCGAAGCTGGCACGAAAAAGCCAAGATTTCGGATATCTGGAAAAAACTGCGGTTGGTAATGGCGCATTCTACCGAAGTTTATATTCCTTTGGACATGAATCAATCTCCGTTTAATGCGGGGGTGCCGGTTGAGTTGCTGGAGTTTGAGAGGCCGCAAATTCACGATTTAGCTCGCTTACACGGCTTGGAGTGGGATGAGGGGCAATTGCAAAAGTTAATAAGTGCGATCGGCGGACATCCTTATTTAGTAAGATTGGCAATGTATGAGATTAGTTGTGGCAAAACCTCATTAACTCAGCTATTAGAAAATGCGGCATCAGAATCGGGAATTTACAGCAGTCATTTACGCAAGCATTTGGAAATACTGCAACACAATCCAGAATTAGCTTGGGCTTTGAAAAAAGTTGTTAATTCCCCCGAACCAGTTGAATTAGATTCAATGCAAATTTACAAATTGCACAGCATGGGACTTGTGCGGCGGCAAAACAATTATGTGATGCCGCGGTGCAATTTGTACCGCGAGTATTTCTGCCGTGTTTTAGGTTGAAAAGCAGTGATAGTGCGTGCGATCGCGTAGCGTGCATTTGGCATTCGCTTATAAAGATCGAGCATGAAAACCCCGTGACTTTAGTCCGGGGATGAAAGGCAGAAGGAGGCTAAAGCCTCCCAGTTTCTTTTGTGGGATTTCAGGATTGCGCTGTAGAGTGCAACTATGTAAATCTTTATGAACTATTTGAGGTATATTAAGCCGATGTTGTTAGTATAAGAAGTATCGTGATGAGGTCGAAGTCATGCTAGTTTTTGAGTTCAAAGCATACGGTAAAAAGCAGCAATTTGCCGCTGTAGACGAAGCAATTAGAACAGTACAATTCATCCGTAACAAAGCATTGCGCTTTTGGATGGAAAACCAAAAAGTCGATAAGTATGACTTGAATAAGTACAGTGCTGTTTTAGCTAAAGAATGGACGTTTTGTGATGAACTCAACAGCATGGCTCGACAATCAAGCGCCGAAAGAGCGTGGTCGGCAATCGCCCGATTCTACGACAACTGTAAAAAGAAAATTTCCGGCAAAAAGGGTTTTCCGCAGTTTCAGAAAGACAATCGGTCGGTCGAATATAAAACGACCGGGTGGCGGATGGCAACTGACCGAAAATCTATCACTTTTACCGATAAAAAAGGCATCGGAAAACTCAAGTTGAAAGGAACGCGAGACTTACATTTCTATCAGCTTAGCCAAATTAAGCGAGTGCGCTTAGTCAAACGAGCCGATGGATACTACATCCAGTTTTGCGTTCAAGTTGATCGTTCCGAGAAGGTTGAAGTTACAGGTAATGCTATTGGATTAGACGTGGGGCTCAAAGAGTTCTACACAGACTCTAATGGTGTTACAGTCGAAAATCCGCGTTTTCTGGGCAAAGGAGAGCGCCGACTAAAGAAAGCCCAAAGGTGGCTTTCAAAGCGAGTCAAAGGTTCAGAAAACAGAAAAAAAGCTAGAGTGATTCTAGGGAAACGCCACCTCAAAATAAGTAGACAACGTAAAGATTTTGCTTTGAAATTAGCAAGATACGTCATCCAGTCTAACGACTGTGTAGCCTACGAAGACTTGAGAATCAAAAACATGGTGAAGAATCACTGCTTAGCTAAATCGATTAACGACGCATCTTGGTATATGTTTCGAGTGTGGCTGGAATATCTTGGCAAAGTATTCGGAAGAATTACAATTGCCGTGCCAGCCAATGGAACAAGTCAAGAATGCTCTAGCTGCGGGACAGTTGTCAAGAAAAGTCTGTCAACGCGAACTCACGCTTGTCGGTGTGGGTGCGTAATTGACAGGGATTGGAACGCAGCCAAAAACATCCTAAGTCGGGGATTGAGTACGGCGGGGCACGTCGGAACTTGGATCTTAGATCCGAACGCTTGTGGAGAATTGACCGCTACCGATGTTGAAGTAATTCTGCATCGGCAAGTCGATTCTGCGAATCAAGAATCCCCTCGGCTTTAGCCAGGGGAGTGTCAAGAAGAATAAAAGAGACTGACTTGAGCGATCGCTAACTTCACTGACTATTGAAAATAGGGTTTCGGAAACAACACTCATTCCCAATTCCCTATTTTCAATACATAGCTACTTTCCCAATCAACAGACAGAATTAGCTCTTGACCAAATCAAGCCCAGTAATGGTGGTTATACTAGCACCATTGTTTATCTTAAGGTTAGTGAAAGGTTGTATCCCTTGTATAACACCAATCAATCCATCGGGGGAAAATCCCGGATTATCAACGAAGATTCCTCGACCTGATACTCCACCGTCAAGGCTGACATTCTCCAATTTATAGTTGACTCCTCCTTTAAGCTGGATAGTATCCTGATCGGGTGTAAAGTCTGTAATTAAGCCGTAGCCGTTAACAAATGGATTCGGATTGGGAACCTGGAAACCACTCTCATTGTAGTAGATCTTATTGGCATCCCCAAGGACGAAGGTGTTAACTCCAGCACCTCCAGTAAGAATGTCAATTTCTTGAGTGCCAGGGCTCGCTTTAGAAGAATTAACACCAATTAAAGTGTCATTACCGTCGCCACCCGTGAGAACGTCATTACCGTCGCCACCCATGAGCCTGTCGTTACCGTTTCCGCCATTGAGAGTGTCTTTGCCTAAGCCACCATTTAGAGTATCATTCTGGTTGCCGCCATTGAGAATATCGTTGCCGTTGCCGCCATTGAGAATGTCATTACCGTCGTCACCATTGAGAATGTCGTTGTCTAAGCCACCATTGAGAGTGTCATTACCCTTTCCGCCTTTAAGAGTATCGTTGTTGAATTCACCATTGAGAATGTCATTGCCATCTCCGCCATTAAGGGCATCGTTGCCGCTACCTCCACTCAGCAAGTCGTTACCGATTTTGCCATATAGCTTGTCATTTCCCAATCCACCTTGGATGTTGTTGGCAACTGCATTCCCGGAGATGTTGTCGTTTCCAGCCCCTCCAACTGCATTTTCAATGGTTACGCCGAGAGCGATCGCCACATTGTTTTCAGCATTGGCATTACCATTGGCACCGATAGAACTGAAACCACCTGTGATTAAATCAATTACTACATCCTTAGTTTGGTTAGCGGCACTGATTTTGTCGGTGCCACCCCCATCCCAAATCGTTTCGATAAATTTGGCATCTTTGCCCCAACTATAAGTATTGTTACCGGAACGGGTATCGGTATTAGCCCCATAAAGATATTGAACTGCTGCAACATCAAATAGTTGTGGAGTTTTTGGTGTCACCCCTGGCATATCAGGGTGACCGTTGTAAGACATGAGAGTAAAGCGATCGTTGTCTTGATAATTGGGCATATTTACTGCCCCTTCATGAGGGTGTTTCAACCCTAGGGAGTGACCAATTTCATGAAGAAGAATTGTAAATCCTGATGAACCGGGCGTAATGTTGGCAAGATTATTGTCAAGCCAAATGTGACTTTTAGTAGCAGACCCGACTCCAGTAGACCAGCCTGCATAATTGGGAATGTCGATAGAACCAAACTGAATTTTTCCACCACCGTTAGCATTAGAAACTTCCTTAAATGTGATATTGGAAATATCAGAGTAAAGTTTTAATCCTTGTCTGGCCGACTCCTGCTGTTCTGCTGTGAAGGGTTTGAAGTCATCCCATGAGGTAGATTCTGGCTTAGTTTGCATGAAGCTAAAAGTAACTTCTACGGGCGTACCTAGTGGGCTATTTTTGTTCCATCGTGGTTGATTTGTAGGAAGCAAAGCATCAATATAATAGGGCAGGTTATTCACAATGCCAGCGGTAGCAACCGGGCCAACACTGTCAATAGGGCGAACACTTTCGACAGGATTTAGGGTGCGAGTAGCTTCATTTCCGTCAACATTTCTGTCGCGGTCGATGATATCAACTGTTTCAGAATCATCGCTGTCACGACGGTCAATGATATCAACTGTTTCCGAATCATCGCTGTCACGACGGTCAATGAT
>NZ_JAUBTV010000013.1:56465-58444 GCF_036705145.1 Microcoleus sp. B5-D4
GAATCATCGCTGTCACGACGGTCAATGATATCAACTGTTTCCGAATCATCGCTGTCACGACGGTCAATGATATCAACGGTTTCAGAATCATCGTTGTCACGACGGTCAATGATATCAACTGTTTCCGAATCATCGCTGTCACGGTCAATGATATCAACTGTTTCCGAATCATCGCTGTCACGACGGTCAATGATATCAACGGTTTCAGAATCATCGTTGTCACGACGGTCAATGATATCAACCGTTTCCGAATCATCGCTGTCGTCGTCAATCAAATCAACAGTTTCAGAATCATCGCTGTCGTCGTCAATGATATCAACAGTTTCAGAATCATCGCTGTCGTCGTCAATCGCATCGACAGTTTCCGAATCGCCAATATTTATGTCGATCTCAATGAGGCCAGCCTTTTCAGAATCCTCAATATTTATGTCGATGTCAATGATGCCAGCCTTTTTAGTGCTGTACTTGTCTCCTTTGAGAATAGGTGCGCTCGCCATTTTGATTACTCCTTATTGTTTGGTAATTGATACAAAATTTCGCCCGATCTTGAAATGAAAGTCGTCGTTGCCAGTGCCGCCCCACAGGTCGTCGTTGCCACCAAAACCCGACAATATGTAATTTCCTGCTTTGCCATAGATTTTGTCAGCTTGATTAGTTCCCACTAATGATTTGTGAAACTTACCGCCGTTATCAGTGTTGTTGTCATTGAATTGAGTACCGTAGATATCAATTTCAGTTTCTCATTAGTATTTCAAACTAATTGGTTTATTGAGGAAGTAATGGTGGGTATTTATATTTTTTTGCTGCCCTTTTCGCTTCCTGTTATCAGTTTGTTGCTAAAACTATCGAACAGCAATGGTGATAAAATCAGGTATTATAGGAACTGATAAATAGCTTCAGGTTCTGAATTTATAGGGAAAAATCAGGTGCATCCTGACAAAGCACCATAAAAATCAGGACAGAGGCATCAGACCAAAGAAACCGGGTTTTTGACCTAATCTGTTGGCTGCGGCGAAGGATTATCGTAAAAAACCCGGTTTCTGACCACCGATTCGTATGTCCTAAAAATCAGTAAAAGTCAGGTTATTTGGTAAATCTCTACATAGTCAGGTTGCCGATCGTACAATCAAATATAGATTTGGGTGCAGGCAATTATGAAAGAATTTCCAGTTAGCGATGAATATCAGATTGGCGGTAGTCTCCCAGCAGATGCGTCGTGTTACGTGACGCGGCAAGCCGACTGGGACTTTTACGAATGTTTGAAGGCCAATGAGTTTTGTTACGTGCTGAATTCGCGGCAAATGGGCAAATCTAGTTTGCGGGTGCGGACGATGCAAAGGCTGCAAGCTGAAGGTACTGTTTGCGCTTCTATCGATTTAACTGGGATTGGTAAGGAAGATGTAACTCCCGAAAAGTGGTATGCAGGCATTGTTAATTCTTTAGTCAGTAGCTGTCAGCTAGGTAATAAAATTAATTGGCGGAATTGGTGGCGCGAACGCCGGGATTTGTTATCGCCCGTCCAGCGGTTTAGTTTATTTATTGAAGAAGTTGTTTTAGTTGAAATAGAACCAAGTATTGTTATTTTTATTGACGAGATCGATCGAGTGTTGAGCATGAACTTTTCTAGCGATGAGTTTTTTGCTCTGATTCGCTGGTTTTACAATCAAAGAGTTGACCATCCTCTGTACCAGCGTTTGACTTTTGCGCTGTTGGGGGTGGCTACGCCTTCGGATTTGATTGCTGATAAAACTCAAACTCCTTTTAATATTGGTAAGGCGATAAATTTACGCGGTTTTCAGATTGATGAAGTGCAGCCTTTGATTGATGGTTGGCGGGGGCAAGTTGCTAATCCTGAAAGTGCGATCGCAGATATTTTGGATTGGACGGGGGGACAACCTTTTTTGACCCAAAAGCTGTGCAAGTTAATGCTGGAAAAGGAGTTAAAGAGAGTTAACCGCAGAGGCGCAGATCAAGACAGG
>NZ_JAUBTV010000013.1:58544-119820 GCF_036705145.1 Microcoleus sp. B5-D4
CAGGATGCCTGTTCCACCACCACAGACAGGCAGGATGCCTGTTCCACCACCACAGACAGGCAGGATGCCTGTTCCACCACCACAGACAGGCAGGATGCCTGTTCCACAGAGGATGAGGGAGTTGAGGGGTTGGTGAGGTTGCGGGTTGTGGAGAATTGGGAGTCTCAGGATGAGCCTGAACATTTGAAAACTATTCGCGATCGCCTGTTGAGAAATCAGCAAAAAGCGGGGCAGTTATTGGGGCTTTACCAGCAAATTTTGGAATCCGCGCACCCCCCCCAACCCCCCCTTGCTAAGGGGGGGCTAAATGCTGATTTACCTTTGATTAGTTCCGGGATAAATGCTGCTGCTTCACCCCTGGGAGAGCAAGAAATAGCCACTCTTACTCCCCCCCTTAGCAAGGGGGGGCTGGGGGGGGTTCTTGCTGATGGCAGTCCCGAACAAACAGAATTGCGACTGTCAGGTTTAGTGGTGCAACAACAGGGAAAACTAAAAGTTTATAACCGAATTTATGCCGAAGTTTTCAATCTTGAATGGGTGGAAAAACAGTTGGGAAAGCTGCGACCTTATTCGGAAAGTTTTAATGCTTGGAATGCTGCCAATTTTGAGGATGATTCGCGGCTGCTGCGGGGTCAGGCGCTGCAAGAAGCTTTGGAATGGGCAAAATATCAAAGTTTAAGCCATCTCGATTACCGCTTTTTAGCGGCGGCTCAGGATTTGGAAAAGCGAGAAGTTGAATTGGCTTTTGCACTGCAAGCTGAGGAAAGTCAAATATTGACACAAGCTAATGAAACTTTAAGTCTGGCCCAGCATCAAGCTAAAACAGAGTTAACGTTAGCTAAAAAACAAGCTAGAAAAATAATTGCGATCGGCTCGACAATTTTAGGGATATCTTTAGCAGCAGCTATCGCCGTACAATTGCAAGTAATTAAAGCCGATCGAGAACTCGCAGAAACCAAAATAGTCCTCGAAAGTTTGTCGTCAAAGACAACTTTAGCCTCAAACCCTTTTCCAGCACTGCTCGAAGCACTGCAAGCAGCAGATAAACTTAAAAAATTAGAGGCATTGAGTCCGGCCAAATCAGAAACTAAGATGCAAGTATCGATCGCCCTCCAACAAGCAATTTACAGCATCCGAGAGCGCGATCAACTGCTTGGCCACCAAGCTAACGTCAGAAACGTCGTTTTCTCGCCCGATGGCAAAATCCTCGCATCCGCTAGCGAAGACGATACCGTCAAACTCTGGAACCCAGACGGCATCTTACTCAGAACGCTCACCGGGCACCGAGACAACGTTTGGACTGTCAGTTTCTCACCTGACGGCAAGACGATCGCATCTGCTAGTGACGATGCTACTATCAAACTCTGGAACATCGAAAACGGCACAGAAATTAGAACCCTTACGGGGCATAGGGGCTGGGTGAGAGGAGTCAGTTTTGCTCCAGACGGGTTGGCGATCGCATCTTCGGGTTCCGACGGCACTGTCAAACTCTGGAATCCAGCAGACGGCACTTTGCTCCAAACCTTTACTGGACATAGGGGCTGGGCAACAAGCGTCACTTTTTCGCCCGACGGGTTGGCGATCGCATCTTCGGGTAGCGATCGCACTGTCAAACTTTGGAATCCAGCAGACGGAACGGAAATCGCAACGCTGACGGGCCATACCAATGCTGTCAGAAGTGTTAGTTTCTCCGACGACGGCAAAACCCTAGCATCCGCTGGTGAAGACGGTTTAGTCAAGCTGTGGGATGTCCAAAACCTGACTCTCCTCAAAACCCTGCAAGCCCACAGCCGACAAGTCTGGAACGTCAAATTCAGTCCCAGAGGCAGCCTCCGCCAAACTCTGGCTACCGCTAGCGAAGACGGCACCGTCAAATTGTGGAATTTATCGCAGTTAGGAAACATCGATCCGCAAACGCTCAAAGGACACAGTGGCAGGGTTGCCAGCCTTAGTTTCAGTCCCGACGGCCGCACTTTGGCAACTGCAGGTACCGATCGCACGGTACGACTCTGGAACCTCACCGGCATCGAACCGAAAGTTCTGGAAAGCCACCGCCGTCAGGTTTTCAGTGCGAGTTTCTCGCCAGACGGCAAAACAGTTGCCTCCGGTAGCAGCGATCGCACTGTTAAATTGTGGAATGCACAAAACGGCAGCGAAATCAAAACTTTTCTAGGACATCAAGGTGCCGTCACCAGCGTCAGTTTCGCCCCTGACGGCAAAATTTTAGCATCCGCAGGAAGCGATAAAACTATTAAATTGTGGAACCTAGAAACGGGCACCGAAATCAAAACTCTTTCAGGACATCTGAGGGGAATTGACAGCGTTGTTTTCAGTCCAGACGGTAAAATCTTAGCATCAGCAGGAGTCGATCGAACTGTGAAATTGTGGAACCTAGAAAGTGGCAGCGAAATCAAAACTCTCAAAGGACATCTCGAAAGAGTTAGAAGCGTCACATTCAGTCCCGATGGCAAAACTTTAGCATCCGCAGGGAACGATCGCACAATATTTTTCTGGGATTTAAATAATTTAGAATCTACCCCAAGAATGATTCTGAGAGCCCATAACAGCCGAATTACCAGCCTGCGTTTCAGTCCCGACGGCAAAATCTTAGCATCCGCCTGCGATGACAGCACCATTAAATTGTGGAATGCAGAAACAGGCACCGAACTCAAAACTATCAAAGGACACGGAACTTGGGTAAAAAGCATTAGTTTCAGTCCCGACGGCAAAATTTTAGCATCTGCCAGTTTCGATCGCACAATTAAACTGTGGAATGTAGCAGACAGCAAAACTGGATTGGAGGCGGTGCCCCTACAAACTTTTGAGGGACATAGCGATCAAGTTAATGACGTTAACATCAGTCCCGACGGCAAAACTCTTGTTTCTGCCAGCGATGATTCTACTTTAAGGATCTGGAATTTGGAACTTGATGTAGATAGTTTAATGAAACTGAGTTGCCAATGGCTGAGCAATTATATTGCTAATCATCCCGAAGAAAAAGCGATCGCAGAAATCTGCAATCCTTAAAAACACCGCATTCTAATGCCCTCAAGTGTGCCGAAGCGTACCCATAGGGTTTCTGCATCCATGACAGTCTCTAGTAATTCTCAAGTGAGTGATATTAATTCCGGTTGCATTCGGCATGATTGTTGACTGTTGACTGTTGACTAAAATTCTCCCAACTGATATTAAATCCGTTGGCATCGGAATTATTCATCTCTCTCTTCGCTTTCTCTGTATCCTCTGTGTCAAGAGCGGTTTAATCATTCCCATCCAACGGGAATGGATATGACAACTGACTGTTTGGACATTTGAACAATACCGATGCAACCGGAAACGATATGAATCATTATCAGATTCAAAATTTAACTTCTCAAAAAATCACCTCCTCTCCTGTTAATACCATTTGAGATTTTAGATTAAAGAATAGGGAACGAGTGATGAACTAAGGGTTGGAAACACTGACCTCTAGTGGCAGTTTTTTTACTGGTATAAACAAGCGCCAAAGTATAGCTGGCTATTTAAGTGTCTTTTGGAGGTAATCTCGCATTAATTCCTTCTTTAAATGGCAAACAGTTTTAATTTTCCAAAAGTTTTTTTTGAGACAAGAAACCTTACTTAATTTTTGCTTTCACGGCCCTAGATTCCACTGTGAATCCTGGAATATCTTGCAGTTCAGTTTCGCTCAAACTGTACTGTTCGCAAACCAAACTCAAACGAGTTCCGGTACTTTTAACAGCGTTGACAGAGTGAGTCAAATCTCCTTGAAAATATATCAGCGAGTTGGCTTGCGGCTTAATCTGCCCGACTTGCTGTTTGTTGCGTCGCAGTATCAATTCTCCCCCTTGCAAGTTCGGCGGTACTTGCACGTACAAAACGCTGACGGCTGCGGGAGGTTCAACTGTTTTGCAGTACGATCGCAAAGATCGATCGATATGCGGATCGACGCGGGAACCTTCACCCAGCAACAAAGGGTTGAGGTAAAAAGCATTGCATTCAGGCAGTAATGCTTGGTCTAGATAGGGTTTGAACAAAGGGAACCGCCGTTCTACTTCGGCGATTTCCGAACGTTGAAACACCACGGAAAACCCTTTTGTGCCAATGAAATCGCGGTTGAGGTTGTTGATTGCTAGATAAGGGGAGGCTAGAATTGCTCCTCGCAAGTCGTTGAGGTACTCGATCGAGAAAGCGTTCGGATGTTGGCTATAGTATTTCAAGGCACTCAAAAATCATCAAAGTTTAAGGAAACAGCAGATAGAAATGCAGCAATCGCTCAGACTTGGGATTGCTTCGTTCCGCGCAATGACATAATAATGTTTATTTGTGTCCGCGTACTTAAGTTAAAGGTTTTTCTTAACTGCGGGCGATCGCCCGGAAGTGTCAAAACCGACTAGCAACGGCAGAATATCAGTATACAGGCGATCGTCGTTGTGATTCGATTATATTTGCAATTCGCTTATACATGATGCCGCTGGGCAGCCGATCGCCGATTTATTTTAACTTGTCCAATTGCAGGGGCGATCGCGTAAATTGCGATCGCATCGGGCCTCTGTTTTATCACCGATTTCTTGAGTTTGCTAGCTGGAAAACAGATGCGTGTTGGTGGTGTATAGGAAACATCTTGCTAAAACAAGCAATCCGTGCATTAGGTCAAAATGCTAGCAGGGCGATCGACAATATCTAACTGGCGATAGAACCTTAATAAAGTTTACAAATAGAGGGTGGCCTAAACAATACCAGCAGTCGCAACAGTTACTAAGTAATTATTTCACATTAAATTAATATTTCACAGGGTGAAAAAAGCAAAACTGCCAGCTATAATTAAAGAGTAAGTGAAAAAAAATAACTCGCTGAAACGATATGGCAACAACATTGTACGAAAAAATGGGTGGAGAGCCAGCCATTAAAGAGATGGTAGATGATTTTTACCGCGATGTTTTGGCTGACGAGATAGTGAGCCACTTCTTCGATCATACAGATATGGAAAAGCAGCGCCGCCATCAAACTGCTTTTATCTCCTATGCCCTTGGCGGCCCCAAGCAATACTCAGGCCGTTCAATGGAGAAAGCACACGCAGGTTTGAATTTACAGCCTGAACACTTTGATGCAATTGTGAAGCATTTGACAGATGCAATAGTTGCCCACGGCGCGTCCCAAGAGGATCTCGATGAAGCGCTAGGTAAGATCGCGACTTTGAAAGAGGCTGTTTTGTACAAGTAAGATATAGTGAATGCAACAGGGTTTTTGCAGCCACTAGAATAGTGATAAAAGTGGAGATTTCGTAATTGTGCAGCGAAAGCTCCACTTGGTTTTTTGCCGGATATAATGAACCGCTTTCGACGCGAAGGAAGAGAAAAGTTCACAATTGAGGCGTTATCAAGAACAGGCAAGATGCCTGTTCCACAAGAAAATTTAGTCTTTGTGGAACAGGCATCTTGCCTGTTCATAAAGCCTGATTTAAAAGGAAAAATGGTGCAAAGGCTCAGTTATTTTCCACTTAATTTATGGATACCTGTTTCATTTTTTATAGTAGCTTATTCGTTATCAAGAACAGGCAAGATGCCTGTTCCACAAGAAAATTTAGTCTTTGTGGAACAGGCATCTTGCGTTATCAAGAACAGGCAAGATGCCTGTTCCACAAGAAAATTTAGTCTTTGTGGAACAGGCACCTTGCCTGTTCATAAAGCCTGATTTAAAAGGAAAAATGGTGCAAAGTGTCAGTTATTTTCCACTTAATTTATGGATACCTGTTTCATTTTTTATAGATGCTTATTCGTTATCAAGAACAGGCAAGATGCCTGTTCCACAAGAAAATTTAGTCTTTGTGGAACAGGCATCTTGCGTTATCAAGAACAGGCAAGATGCCTGTTCCACAAGAAAATTTAGTCTTTGTGGAACAGGCATCTTGCCTGTTCCTAAAGCCTGATTTAAAAGGAAAAATGGTGCAAAGGGTCACTTATTTTCCAGTTAATTTATGGATATGTTTCATTTTTTATAGATGCTTATTCGGCTAGCCACGGTATCGCTGAAGTATATTTTACCGCATTGGTTTATTTACTTGAAATGCTGAAAAGTTATATTCCTCCTTTAGCTAGATGACGGTAGTCAAGTGCGGCTTGCACGATCGGTTTACTAATTGTTAATTACCAAATCGTATATGCCGCAATACTTCGGAAATCTCCAAACTACTGAACAGCCTTGGTCAACCATCGGCTCAGTACAATCTATCAATAAGACCGATTCCCTACGGGATAGCTGCGCTTCACGCACAATTCACTTTAAGTGCGGCGAGACCTCCCTAAATATCAGCATCCTCGCACCGAATTTAATCCGAGTGCGAATGTCCCCGACAGGTGAATTTAACAGCCGATCGCACTCAATAACCGTCCCTGACGAAGAGTGGGAAATTATACCATTTGAAGTGCGAGAAACAGACGAAAAAATAGAAATTGAAACCGCACAAATATTGATTTCCGTAAAGCGCGATCGCACTTCCATCGAATGCTTCGACAAATCGGGAAAACCCTTTGCTAGCGACTGCGATCCCAGTATGGGATGGCGCACCGGCGCAACCGCAGGCTGGAAACGCATCGAAGCAGACGAACACTTCTACGGTTTCGGCCAACGCACCGGCTTTCTCGACAAACTCTCCGAAGTCAAGACAAACTGGACAACCGACTCCCTCGACTACAATTCCCTCACCGATGAAATGTACCAGGCGATTCCATTTTACATCGCCCTGAATCCCGATCGCGCTTACGGCATTTTCTTCAACACTACATTTTGGAGTCAATTCGACATCGGCGCCGAACAACCGGGGGTTTTGCGGATGGAAACCAGAGGCCCGGAACTCGACTACTACATTATTTACGGCCCGGAACCCGCCCAAATTCTCGCCACCTACACGCAGTTAACCGGCCGGATGCCGCTTCCGCCAAAATGGGCGCTGGGATACCACCAATGCCGCTGGAGCTACGAATCCGAGGACGTTGTGCGCGAGTTGGCGAAGGAATTTCGCGATCGGGCGATTCCCTGCGATGTCATCCACCTCGACATCGACTATATGCGCGGCTACCGCGTTTTTACCTGGAGCCCGAAGCGTTTCCCCGATCCCGCGAAACTGATCGCAGACTTGAAAGCAGCGGGTTTTAAGGTTGTCACGATTGTCGATCCCGGTGTCAAGTACGAACCGGAAGCAGATTATGAGATATTCGATCGCGGTGTGGAGAATGACTATTTCGTTCGCACCGCAGAGGGAAAGCTATTCCACGGTTACGTTTGGCCGGACAAAGCGGTGTTTCCCGACTTCCTGCGGCCGGAGGTACGCGAGTGGTGGGGCGAATTGCACAAAACCCTGACAGATATTGGGATTGCGGGGATTTGGAACGACATGAACGAACCTGCGATCGCAGAACGGCCTTTTGGTGACGGCGGCGAACACATCAGCTTTCCCCTGGATGCACCGCAAGGCCCGGAATCCGATCGCGCTACCCACGCGGAAACGCACAATTTGTATGGGTTGATGATGGCGAAAGCTTGTGCTGAGGGGTTGCAAAAAGTGCGATCTGGCGATCGATCTTTTGTGCTGACGCGATCGGGTTTTGCGGGCGTTCAGCGTTACTCCTCGGTGTGGATGGGCGACAATCAATCGCAGTGGGAACACTTAGAAATGTCGCTACCAATGCTTTGCAATATGGGGCTTTCCGGCGTGGCGTTTGTCGGTTGCGACATCGGCGGTTTTGCGGGGAATGCAACGGCTGAATTGTTCGCGCGGTGGATGCAGGTGGGGATGCTGTATCCCTTGATGCGCGGTCATTCGGCGATGAGTACGGCGCAGCACGAACCCTGGGTTTTTGGATCTCGCACTGAGAAGATTTGCCGCGAATACATCAATTTGCGCTATCAGTTGTTGCCTTATATTTACACGTTGTTTTGGGAAGCAGCGACGACGGGAACGCCGATTTTGCGACCGCTACTGTATCATTTTCCGCGCGATCGCACAACTTATCACCTTTACGATCAAGTATTGCTCGGCCCGTCGCTGATGGCTGCACCTGTTTACCGCCCGGGTGTTGAACACCGCGCCGTGTATTTGCCGGAGGGGACTTGGTACGATTGGTGGACGGGCGAATGCTATCAGGGCCCGACGCACATTTTGGCTTATGCACCTTTGGAGAGAATGCCGCTTTACGTGCGGGGAGGGGGCATAATTGCGTTAGCGAAGCCCTCGAAGAGGATCGCACCTGTGAGGCAATTTGTCAGCGAAGAACCGCTTGAGTCATTAAAAATGCGAATTGGGCCCGGAAGCGGTGAATGGACGCTTTATGAGGACGACGGACACAGTTTTGAACATGAAAAAGGTGTCTGGGCAACGACTAATTACAAAGTGTATTTGGAAGGGGACAAAAGTATCGTTGAAATTGCCGCGCGCGAGGGTCAATTTTTGATATCAGAACGCGAAGTTATTGTGGAAGTTGTTGGCGTTGGCGAACAGCGATTTACAGATGATGGTACGGTGCGGCGTTTGACATTTGGATAACTTTGGCATAAAGCGGTTTATGCTATGGTGGGATTGATTCAGGGCGATCGCTCGATCTGGTAGAGTTTGAGATGGAAAGGGCGATCGTATCTATAGAAAACAGTGAGCCTGCGTTTGGGTGCGATCGGGTATTGATAAATTAACAAATGGAGGAATAAACTATGCTTCTAGAAGAATATTTTGAGTTTTTAGCCGATGATGACATTCGAGTAAAAGGGACAAGAGTAGGAATAGAAAGCATCCTCTACGAATATATTTATCAGCAACGTTCACCCGAGGAAATTTTAAAACACTTTTACACTTTGACTCTCGACCAAATCTATGCGACAATTTTGTATTATTTAAACAATAAGACCGTCTTGGATAAATATATCGCAGACTGGCTAGAATGGTCGTACCAACAACGCAAAGCCCAAGAACTAAACCCTCATCCAGCTTCGATAAGACTCCAAAAAATAAAGGAAGAAAGAAACAAAAAAAATGGCACTCAAGTATCTCATGGATGAAAATATTGACCAGATTTATCCTACTTAAATTCGGAGCAAACAAGTAGGATTAATTATTCGGGTCATTGGCGAACCTTTCATACCAGCAAAAGGAACTAAAGACCCGGAAATTTTAGAATGGTGTGAAAAATATGACTTTATCCTAGTCACGAATAACCGTAAATCTATGCCTGTTCACTTAAACGATCATTTGCAAGCCAATCGTCATATTCCTGGGATATTTATTTTAAACGCGAATTTAAGCATTGGGCAAAACATCGATGAATTAATTTTGATTGGTGAATGTTCTTTTTTCAATGAATATCAAGACCAAATTATTCATCTACCTATCACTAAAGAGGTTTATTGATGATGATTCAATCGATACCCAAATTAATAACTTTTCACGATTTTCTGGAAGGGACACCCAAAAACGGACGCTATGGGCTACATAACGCAGTTATTTTTGAGATGCCAAATCCAATATGCTCAACTATTTCTTGATTAGGTTAAAATAATGATTATCTCCCATATAGCTCTGAAAAATTGGCGCAATTTTCAGTCAGTGAATGTTGATTTGCGCGATCGCGTTTTTGTGGTAGGCCCTAATGCTTGTGGTAAGTCAAACTTTCTCGATTCATTGCGCTTTTTGCGGGATCTGGCTAAAGCAGGAGGCGGATTGCAGAAAGCCGTGAGCGATCGAGGTGGCGTATCAAAAATTCGCAGTCTTTATGCGCGCCGTTATCCAGATGTAGAAATAGAAATTCACCTTTCCGAATCTAATGCCCAACAGCCATTATGGAGGTATGGGCTGGGAATTAAACATAGAAAAGGCGGCAAAAATGAGCCGATTGTTGCCTACGAACGAGTTTGGAAAGGCGAGGAGCAAATTGTCAATCGCCCTACTCCCGAAGATAAAAATGATGAGCTACGTCTCACCCAGACTTATTTAGAGCAAATTAATGCCAATGCAGAATTCAGAGAAATTTCTAAATTTTTAGAAGCGATTTTATATTTACATTTAATTCCTCAGTTAGTTCGCCATCCCGAAGCTTTTGCTACCCCTGGACTTTCCGAAGATCCTTTTGGGAGAACTTTTTTAGAGCGAGTTGCTAAAACTACCGAAAAAACCAGAAAATCGCGATTAAAAAAAATTGAAGATGCTTTAAAGCTGGCCGTCCCACAATTGAAAAACCTCACAGATACCAAAGATGTGATGGGAGTTCCGCATTTGGAAGCTGTTTACGAACATTGGCGGCCCGGAGCAGGAAAACAACGGGAAGACCAATTTTCTGACGGAACGTTACGGTTAATTGGTTTACTCTGGTCACTGTTAGAATCCGATTCATTATTGTTATTAGAAGAACCCGAACTTTCCTTAAATTCGGCGATTGTTAGCAATCTACCCTCTCTGATTTATCGCCTTCAGCGCCCGAAAAAGCGACAGGTTATTCTTAGTACCCATAGTGCTGATTTGCTCTCAGACAAAGGCATTGGCGGCGAAGAGGTGCTGCTAATGACACCGACTCCTGAAGGAACTCAGGTAAAACTTGCTTCAAGTAATGAACAAATCAAAATGCTATTAGAAGGAGGTTTAAGCATAGCTGATGCTGCACTTCCTCTGACAGCACCGCCCGCGATCGAACAACTCAGTTTATTCAAATGACAGATATTCCCATCAATCTAGTGTTTGAGGATGTACTGAGTGAAGCAGTTCTTAAACAAATGCTCAAACAGTCTCAACGTCCCTTTTCAGTGGGACACTGCTTGAATCAGAGAGGATATGGCAAAATTAAAAAGATTATTTCTGGATTAAATCATGCGGCCAAGGGAATGCCATACTTAGTCTTAACTGATTTGGATAATGCAGAATGCCCGCTAGTAATTATTTCCGAGTGGTTAACTCAACCAAAGCATCCTAATCTGCTGTTTCGGATTGCTGTTAAAGAAGTGGAAGCGTGGTTACTTGCACATCGATCGGCATTTGCCGAATTTCTGGGTATTTCAGTAGACTTGATTCCTGGCGACGCGGATCGAATTCCAGACCCCAAGCTGCTTTTAATCAATTTGGCTAAAAAGTCAAAGAAGCGAAATCTGCGGGAGGCGATCGTCCCCGATCGTAATAGTACGGCAAAAATTGGTAAAGACTACAACGGTCAACTGATCCAGTTTGTCAATCAAAGTTGGCAGGTTGCGTCAGCACAGACTAATTCCCCCAGTTTGGAACGAGCTATGAATGCACTCATAAATTTTCAACCAACCTGGGAAAATTGAGGAGAAAGACCAATACTGCGCCCTGTCATTGTTTGGCAAACAGTTAATAAATACTGTTACAATATAGCGTCCGGGGATGACTAGACCCGACACCTACCCACAAACTATGCAAGCCATCCAAATTACCACCTTCCAAGCTTTGTGGCGCAGCCTGGGCCTGATAATCAAAGCCGCACCAATAGAACTCCGCAATTTAATAATACTCAACATCATCGCCGGTGCGGCCCCATCTGCCGTGCTTTTTTTAGATAAATTAATCATTGATGAAGTATCTCGGTTGCTGTCGCAAACCCAAACAGCACAGCCCTTTGCTTTGATGCTTTCCCGGCCAATATTGCTGTGGAGTATTGCCGGAGTCTTAAGTCTTAGGTTAGTCGGCGATGCCCTAGACACAATGAGCTCTTTTGCAGCGACATCTTTGCGCGATCGCGTTCAAGGCTTTGTCGAAGGAAAAGTCCTGGAAAAAGTCGCTAATTTCGACGATATTGCCCTGTTTGAAAACCCGGAACTATTAAATATAGTAGAACTCGCAAAAACCGGAGTATTCAAAATACAGCAACTAGCATTTACCATCAGCATGACCATCACGGGAATTTTTATATTTATTCCATCGATAGGCCTTGCTGCTGCGATAGCTTGGTGGGTGCCAGTAGTGATGTTGATTTCATCCTGTCCCTCAATTTACATCCAAAGAAAATATAGCAAAATCATCTGGAGAGTTCAAAGAAAGCAAGCTAAAATCAGCCGCGAGATGAACTTATCCGCTAGAGTCTTGACGGGCGAAGAATATGCTAAAGAATTGCGTTTGTTTGGCTTGCAGGAACTTTGGCTCAAACGCTGGCAGGATCAGTTTTTGCAATTTTTTAGCGAGATGCAGCAAATCCGAAAAAAAGGAGCAATTGTTTTACTTTTGTGGTCAGTGTTTAGTAGAATCGGAGTAGCTTTGCCATTTGTTTATGTGGTAATGGGAGCTTTGGGTGGTCGCTATACTTTGGGAGATTTGGCGCTGTATTCTGGTTTGATTGTTCAGGTGGAGCAAAGTTTGCAATTACTTATAGGCAATTATGCTAATTTGTACGATATCTCTCTCGGTGTTACTCCGATTTTTCAACTTTTGGAACTCAAGCCAGAATTGCAGTCTCCGCTTGGGGATGTAGCATCTCGCCTGCCTAGCTTACCAGAAGACGGGCAAGATGCCCGTGCCACAAGTCAATTACCAAGTCACGGGCAAGATGCCCGTCCCACAAGTCAATTACCAAGTCACGGGCAAGATGCCCGTGCCACAAGTCAATTACCAAGTCACGGGCAAGATGCCCGTGCCACAAAAGATAAAATTGGCATCGAGATTAAGCATCTATCTTTCTGCTATCCCGGTAGCAATAAAAGCACGGTTGAAGATATCAACTTAACGATTAATCCGGGTGAAATGCTAGTGCTTGTTGGTGAAAATGGCGCGGGTAAAACAACTCTTGGCAAACTCCTCGGCCGCCTGTACGACCCGACAAGTGGTACGATCGACTGGAACGGCAAAGATTTGCGATCGTACTCTCTAGCATACGTGCGATCGCGCATCGCCGTCGTCATGCAAGATTACGCCCGTTTCCCCTCCACAGTTCGCGAAAACGTCGGTTTCGGCGACTTGCTTTCACTCTCAGATGACAGCGCAATTAACGAAGCTATTTCCGAAGCAGGAATTAGTGCAAAAGTCAATAGTCTTGCCGCAGGTTTAGAGACTCCCTTGGGGAAACAATTAGAAGACGGCATAGACTTATCGGGGGGACAGTGGCAAAGAATTGCGATCGCCCGCGCCTTAATGCGGCTTTCTACAGCCGAAGTGCTCATTTTTGACGAACCAACCGCCGCCCTAGACCCCAAGACAGAACACGAAATTTACAGCATCTTCCGCCAAATAGCCGCCGGGAAAACAACCATAGTCATCAGTCACAGATTGGGATTAGCAAAAATTGCCGATCGCATCGCCGTGATGGAAAACGGTAAAATAGCAGAAATAGGAACTCACGACGAATTGATAGCATCAAACGGAATTTACTGCTCAATGTTCACCCGTCAAGCTAGCAGCTATATTTAGAGTTAAACAAACAGTCCGCCAGGGGTTAAAACCCCTGTCTCATAGCGAAAGTCGGTTGAAACCGACTGGGGAGATATTGCAATGCTTGTTCAAAAATGTGTCTTTCAGTCCTCTTTGAGAGGACTTTTGCTATGAGACGCGGGCTTTCAACCCCGGCGGACTTGTGGGTTAGCGTGGGGAGCATGTCACTTTTGCAGTGAGCAATTATACTTAGGCAGGTTTTCCCTGATTACCAATTAAGCCGTTTAAGTAAGCACAACGATGAGCTAATACTTGTCCCACATGTTCTGATTTCCAACTAGCTCCTGATATTTTAATTCGTCTGGCTATTTGCTTAATCCCTGATTCTACCGCTCCTGAACCAATTGAACAGATGCCATCCCTTGAGCAAACTTCATAGTTGATAATCCTTTGTTTATGCTTTTCTAAATATTTGCAAAAATTCACTGCTGATTTTTTCTTGAGCTTTGTAAATAGAGCTACCGCATTCTCTACATTCCCTTGCCACAAATATGCTTCTGCTTGCTTAATTCGCTTCATTGAACCACCTACTTTCTGAAGATTTTGATTCAGATGATACCAATCGAGAATTTCTCTTCTGTCCTGTTGACTACTGATTTCCTTAAATATATTCCACACTCCATCATGTCCATCACCTACGCAAGTTACAGGTTTTGCTAACGGTTGTTTATTTGCCCAATTAACGAGGATATCATTTTGATTGAAACTAGCCATCATACCAGCTTCCGACACAATTGCTTTATAGTCTTTCCATTCAGACTTTTCTCCTTGAGGTGCCCTCAGTCGTACTTTTCCACCATCTGCACTTAGCTCCGAAATATCTTCTGTTGATATCGGTTCGCTGAAGTCTTGATAATGTACTAATATGAGTTGTGTTTTAGCCGGAACAGTCACTCCCGTTAGATACTTAATATCTTGGGCTGCATGCTTATAAGCAACATTGGCACTCAGTCTTAAGCAACAGTTTTCTAAATGTGGACTCAACCTGCTAGCACTACCGCAGCCTAGTTTAGCTGCTTGCTTCTCGGTGATACTTAAATTACCTAGGGTACTTTTTAAGGTCTTGATTCTTCCGGCTTTTGTACCGCTAGCTGAGCAGATAAAAAAAAGCCGATATGTGGTGTCACATGAGTCAAAACTTGGTCTCTCACTGCGAGTTCAATATCTTCTAATGTCTGCAAGGAATCAGGATTATAATCATCATAAAGTATGGCAGAAATAGCATCTAGGTGTGTTTTAATTGTCTGTTGTTGTTCAGGTGTCATGATTATATATGCAGTGGGAAGAGATGATAATTATCGCCATTATACTGATGATGGGTAAAAAAGTCATGGTGGGGTTCACGAGTATTTATACTCATCGCAAAAGTGACACGCTCCCAGTTAGCGTGGGGACTTTGGCGCGGGAGATTGTGATAAATTCTCGCGGATTTGCCATCTAATTTCTCTCGTTAGGTGGCGATAAACCGAGTTTCTGCGACAAGTTTCAGTTGAGTACGAGAAATATCGGAAGAAACCCGGTTCCTGGGATTAGCTGCGTGGCGATAAACCGGGTTTCTGCGACAATTTTCCGCCTCGCACGAGAAATATCGAAAGAAACCCGGTTTCTGAGCGTGCGATCTTTTTGAGAAAATTGTCAGAAAGTGGGAGTTATAATAAAACCAAGCTAGTTGGCGATAATATCAACGATGGAAACTATAACTCTCAACCTACCTGCATCCGTCGCTTTAACCGACGAACAATTTTATCAATTGTCCATCGCTAATGAAGAGTGGCGATTAGAACAAACCCCCGAAGGAGAACTAATTATTATGCCTCCAACAGGCGGCGAAAGCGGCATCAGAAATTCGGATCTCAACCTGGGACTCGGTTTGTGGAATCGTCAGACTCGATTGGGAAAAGTCTTTGACTCTTCCACCGTCTTTCAATTACCCAACGGTGCGAAGCGTTCCCCTGACGCTGCTTGGGTACTCCGAGAACGTTGGGAAGCATTATCTGCAGAAGATAAGCGCAGGTTTCCTCCCCTGTGCCCGGACTTTGTAATTGAATTGCGTTCCCAAACGGATTCCCTAGAAACATTGCGGGCTAAAATGCGGTATTATCGAACTAACGGCTGTCGCTTAGGTTGGCTAATTGACCCGCAAACGCCTTTAGTAGAAATCTATCGGTTGTCTGAAGATGTAGCAGAAGTAATTAATTTCTCTTTTGACCAACCGCCTACACTTTCGGGTGAAGATGTACTTCCCGGATTTCTTCTAGATATTACACCTATTCTCAATCCTTGAATCTAGATCGAGAACTGTCGCCCAAGTTGCGAGAAACCGGGTTTCTGCGACAATTTTTGGTTGAGTACGAGAGATGTAGGAAGAAACCCGGTTTCTGGGATTCACTGCGTGGCGAAAAACCGGATTTCTGCGAATAATTTGGATTGAGTACGATAAATATAGGAAGGAACCCGGTTTCTGGGATTAGCTGCGTGGCGAGAAACCGGGTTTCGGCGAGAATTTTTGGTTGAGTACGAGAGATATAGGAAGAAACCGGGTTTCTGAGATTCTTGTGCCTCCAAAAAGTCGATCGCAAATTATCTCCCCGTCAACGTATCCGCATAAGGATCGGGCAAAGCTTGCTGCACCTCCAAAAGCGGCAAAGGATCTCCAGTCAACGGTTGGCTAATCAAATTTTTTTTTACCCCATCCCCCCGGCGATCGCGCTCTTGCAAATGCGATAATTCCTCTTGATAAACCGCAACAATCCGCGCCAAACTCCCCGCCAAATCATCCCAATTCTCATCTCCTCCCAACTTCTCAGAAATTCCCTCAAATAACTCTCCCGCTTGCCTTTTTTGAACATAAGCTTTCAAAAGCTTTCCCGACTTTTGCAAAACCGCCTGATAAATATCCCCATCCGACCACCACAGCCCCTGTTGACTCAGCAGCCAAGTCAAAATATACTCGCGAGCGTGTTGCTCCTTCACCCAGGCCGCGAGATACTGCAAATCTTCCATAGTTACAACAGTCTCCTCAATTTTCCTTAAAATGTCCGCTTGTTTGTATCTACCGTTACCGCGATCGACATAATACCTGCCTTATCATCACCTGTCCCCGTCATTAATATCCCTTAAATCTTAAAAAAACCCTACTGATTTACCAAACAGCAATTCTGAGAATATAAAAATAAACCTAAACCTCCTAGGTCTATTGTCCAATACTTTTAGTCCACCGGAAAGCGGTACACCCCGCCTCGCTTTCCTCTCTCGCAAACCTATCATCAAGCGGGAACAACCAGCGGGTTATTAGCATGACAAAGCAAAATTTTGGTTTAATCGGTCTAGCAGTGATGGGCGAAAACCTAGCGCTCAACGTCGAAAGCAGAGGCTTCTCCGTGGCTGTATACAACCGCACCGCAGCCAAAACCGACGACTTCATGGCCCAACGCGCCCCCGGCAAGAACATTGTAGCCGCCAAGACTCTGACAGAATTCGTCGATGTCCTAGAAACCCCACGCCGAATCTTAGTCATGGTGCAAGCTGGGAAACCCGTAGATGCCGTCATCGACCAGCTCAAACCCATGCTGTCACCGGGCGACATGATTATTGACGGCGGCAACTCGCTCTACGACGACACTGAACGCCGCACCAAAGATTTAGAATCGATGGGACTGGGATTTGTCGGCATGGGCATCAGTGGCGGCGAAGAAGGCGCGCTCAACGGTGCTAGCTTGATGCCCGGTGGCACCCGCACTGCTTACGGCCTACTAGAGCCAATTCTCACCAAAATTGCGGCTCAAGTAGATGACGGCCCCTGCGTCACATTCATCGGCCCCGGTGGCGCTGGTCACTACGTGAAGATGGTTCACAACGGCATTGAGTACGGTGATATGCAGCTCATTGCTGAAGCCTACGATTTGCTCAAAAACGTTGGTGGATTGAACGGCCAGCAATTGCAGGAAGTTTTTGCCGAATGGAATACCACAGACGAACTCAACTCGTTTTTGATTGAAATTACGGCTAATATTTTCAAGTACATTGACCCGGAAACTAAGCAACCCTTAGTTGAGGTAATTATGGACGCAGCCGGTCAAAAAGGCACCGGCCGCTGGACTGTTATGAGTGCTTTGGAATTGGGCGTGAGCATTCCCACAATTATCGCTGCTGTGAATGCCAGAATCATGTCTTCTTACAAAGACGAGCGCATCAAAGCTTCCCAAGAACTTACGGGGCCTAGCGGCAAGTACGAAGGCGATACTAAAGAGTTTGTGAATAAAGTCCGGGATGCGCTTTACTGCTCGAAGATTTGCTCCTACGCTCAAGGCATGGCGCTGTTGAGCGCGGCGTCGAAGTCGTACAATTACGACTTGAGTTTGAGCGAAATTTCCCGAATTTGGAAAGGTGGCTGTATCATTCGGGCTGGCTTTTTGGACAAGATTAAAACAGCTTTCAAAGACGACCCCACGTTGCCGAATTTGCTGTTAGCGCCGGAGTTCAAACAGAGCATTCTCGATCGCCAATCGGCTTGGCGAGACGTGTTAGCTACTGCTTGCCAACTGGGGATTGCAGTGCCAGCATTTAGCGCCTCACTGGACTATTTTGATAGCTACCGACGCGAAAGATTGCCACAAAACCTCACGCAAGCTCAGCGTGATTATTTTGGGGCTCACACCTACGAACGCACCGACAAACCGCGCGGTGAATTCTTCCACTCCGAGTGGACGCAGACTGCTAAAGAGTCGCTGCAAACCGGTACTACGGACTAATTAATTTTTGTAGGGTGCGTTTCGGCGCACCTTACTAATTATTCTGGGGTTGCTGTTTTGACGTTGGTTTTTGAGATAGCTTTTAATATATTCGTCGTTAAAGAGCGATCGGGCGATCGTCATTCCTTATTTTCTTTCTTCGTCTGTCATGTAATCATCGCCTTTTAAACCTGATGCCGGCTGTCGAGGATCGCCGCCGGGATCGAGGAATCGCTGACGTGCGTTAGCAAAGCCCTCGAAGAGGATCGCCATTAATTATCCCAATCTGCGGTCTTGCTCTTGAATGATATCATGCGGTTTCGTCATAGTCTTCTACCTCCTCTAGTCGAGCGGGTGTAGTTTAGCCGGTTGGCTATTGTATGACCCATTGCTGACAGGATTTTCAGCTATCATTGATTGTTTCCTTGCACCTATTATCAATTCTCATAAATTCCGGGTTTTCGGCGTAGATAATCAGTAATTAAGATCACAATGTGCTTGTGATATGGGTAGATAACTATACTGACTAAATCTGGTACGCTCGTAAATACTTCTTTAAACTAAATATAATCTTATGTTAGATTTTATATTAGTAGCCGCTATCGTTTTCGCTGCGGTAAATATGATTTGGGAATGGGTAGATACATGGAAAGAAGAAGAGCCAAGAAAATGTTTATCAGACAGTGGTATTCTGGAAGTGGATGAAATGACTGGCAAAGAGTTTGAAAACTTTCTAGCTTTCCATTTTATAAACTGTGGTTATATTGTTAATTTAACTAAACATAGTCAAGATTATGGAGCCGATCTAATTTTGTACAAAGATGGCTCAAAAACTGTGGTTCAAGCAAAAAGAACCAAAAGACCAGTTGGTATTAAAGCAGTTCAAGAAGTAGCAGGAGCGGTCAGATATTACAAAGGAAATAAAGCCCTAGTAATCACCAACAACAGATTTACAAAAAATGCTTACAACCTTGCTGAATCTAACCAAGTAGAGTTATGGGATAGAAAAAGACTCATCGAATTCATCCTGATAGCTAATAATTGTAGTAAATAACTTATCTACCAAAGTAAGTTATATATAAAAGATGCACTGCTTTCTCAGTATCTTTAATTTCACTTATTCATCATGTTACAAATTTCTAATACTGTGTTCATTCCTGATGGCGAAATCGAGATTAGTGCGATTCGCTCTCAAGGCGCGGGGGGGCAAAATGTAAATAAGGTGGCGAGTGCGATTCACTTGCGCTTTGATATCCCAGCTTCCTCATTGCCCGATCGCTACAAGCAGCGTTTGTTGCAAATCAACGACCAGCGCATCACCTCCGAAGGTGTGATTGTCATCAAAGCTCAGGAACACCGCAGCCAGGAACAAAACCGGGAAGAGGCTTTGAGACGGCTGCAAGAACTGATTAAAAGTGCGATCGTCATACCGAAAAGGCGCAAACCCAGCAAAGCAACTCGTAGTTCCCAGCGCAAGCGTCTCGACAGCAAAACCAAGCGAGGGCAGATTAAAGCTCTGAGAGGGAAAATTACGGAGTGATTGATATAGCAATCCTTGCAGGAGTCGTAAATTTTTGACCCCACCCCAACCCTCCCCTTATCAAGGGGAGGGAGTAAGAAATTCACAAATGATTTAGGATGGCTATAATATCAATTCCTATTAAAATTAGGATATAATTTTAGGTGATGATTGTTAGTTTTAGGAAACAACAATGACAACTACTACAAGTAACGAGCCGACGCTAGCCGATGTTATTGAAAAGCTCGACAAGCTATCGGCAGAAGTTGAGAAATTATCAACTGATGTTGAGAAAACTAATGACAAAACAGACAGATTCAATGACAAATTCGATAACTACCAGAAAGCTACCCAATGGGTTGTGCAACTTGCTTTCACTTTGATTGCAAGCGCCACTATCACGGTGATTATCACTTCTGTTCTCCGTAAGTAATACCAAATCCTACTTTAATATCCTTTTTATAACTTGCTTGTTAGATGCCCGAATTCTTCAAGAAGTCGGGCATCTAATCTGCTTTTTTAGGTTTGTCTAATTAGAACTAAGCAACAAAAGTTCTCAGTCGGGATTTGGTGGGCCTAAGTCGTTAGGCAAATCGTTAAGCGTTTTTCCGAGAGCTTTGCAAAGGGCTTTCATTTGAGCAATGGTCAGTTCTGGTTGGTCTAGTCCTCGCTCCCAGTTACTGATTGCTTGTTGGCTTAGGGTTTTTGCGCCCGTTTTGTCGGGAATTTGCTTTGCTAAAGCCGATTGCGATAAACCAGCAGCTTCCCGCAAGATTTGCAGTGCTGGTATATCTTTTGACTCTTGAGTTTGTTTCTTTCTGGGCATATCATAGGAAATTTACAAGCAGACTTGTTGACAACCCGGAAGTTTACAAGTATCCTTGTTAAAGATAGAGACAACACAAAGGCGGCTGCTTTAGCCGGACGGTGGAAACGCTTTGGTTTAGCGAGCTGCCTTATTTGTTGTTTCTACCCATTATGCCTGCATACCCTTAGTATTTTCCGGGCTTGGGTGCATGACTCAAACCCTTTTCCCTAGACATTTCCGAACCCCTGCGGGTTAGTTGTCGTTCGGCGAGGGCTCACGACTTGGTAAGTCATCGGGAATTTTGGTTACATCTAATCCTAAAAGCTCAAACATAGTTTTTAGAGAAACCTGGTACAGGTTAGCCATAGCAAGTATGTTTTCAGCGTTAGGTAGAGCCTTGCCTAATTCCCAGTCAGCTTGTCTTCGCTCGGAAATTCCGATTTTTTCTTTGACTTGAGGGCGTGTTAGTCCAGCTTGTTCTCTGAGTAGTCTCAATGGAGACTTCTCCTTTTCTTGTAAATCTTCTTCTATCATAGGACGAAATATTCATGATGTAAACGTCTTGACAAAGGCTTGCATAAGACGTAAACTTCATGTTGGTAGGCAAAACAAAGGCCGCTCAACGAGCCTCCAAGGTCAAAATGCAGGTTTGAAGAACCGCCTTATTTGTTGTGTCTATCAATTATGCCTGCATACCCAAGCGTATTTTCGGGGGTTGGGCGCATACCTCAAGCCCCTTTTTTCTCAACGCCGAGGAGGTGATGCCATGTAAAAGGTCGATCGACCTCACAGCCTGACTCAAAATTGTATCAAATGTCAACACCATGATTTAGCTGTGCTTGTTAGTTATCGTTCGATGAGGGCTCACGACTTGGTAAGTCATCGGGAATTTTAGTTACGTCTAATCCTAAAAGCTCAAACATAGTTTTTAGAGAAACCTGGTACAGGTTAGCCAGTGCAGCTACGTTTTCAACCGTTGGCATCGACTTTCCTGATTCCCAGTCAGCTTGCATCCGCTCAGAAACGCCGATATGTTGTTTGACTTGAGGGCGGGTTAGCCCAGCTTGTTCTCTGAGTAGTCTCAATGGAGACTTTTCCTTTTCTTGCGAATTTTCTGCCACAATACATGAAGCTTGTTTCACAACCTCTAGGTTCTTGACCTCCTCCGAAAGATGAAGTACACTTAATGCTTGTAGGTCATCGGGAATTTTGGCTACGTCTAATCCCATACATCTAGCAAGTGTTTTTAGAGGTACGCCTAGCTCGCGCGCCAGAGCAATGACGCGATCGAAGCGAGGAATTGATTCTCCTCGTTCCCAATCGCCAATAATGCGAATTCCTACCCCCATTCGACGACTAAGTTCGGGTTGGGTCAAATTTGCACTTTCTCTAAGGTTTTTCAAGGTTATGGTTTCTTGATCTTTAGCTTCCATCAATTGTAGCAGTTAGTTGCTAGCATAATAGTGCTTGACAAATTTGACTTATGGCACTAAACTGCTAGTAGATAGGCAAAACAAAGGCAACCGGGCGAGCCTCCAAGGTCAAAATGCAGGTTTGAAGAACTGCCTTATTTTTCGTGTCTATCAATTGTGCTTGCATACCCAAGCGTTTTTTTGGGGGTTGGGCGCATACCTCAAGCCCCTTTTTTCTCAACGCCGAGGAGGTGGTGCTATGTAAAAGGTCGATCGACCTCACAGGACAGCCCAACTCAAAATTGTATCAGCAGTAATAATTTTTTAACTGTTGGTTTAATTTAATTGCTAATTCGGCCCAAAGCTCTCTGGAAGTTCATCGATTTTTTCTATTTTTAGTTCTCGGCAAATAGCTTTCAACTGAAAGAGAGAAAATTTTGGTTCTGTGGCTCCAGATATCCATCTATGATACGTGGCCCGGGGAATCCCGCATCTAAAAGCAAACTCATCTTGTGATAAGTCTGTTTTGTTGATTCTTAGGGCTTCCAATGGTGAATTGCCCTCCTGTCTTCGTTCTTTTCTTGATGACATTGTAACATAAATCTCAAATTGAGATGTCATACTTGACAAATTTAAATCGACATCTCATAATGAGATACAAGTGACAGAACAAAAGCTGGCCGGTCAGGGCGAACAGCCAAAACCTACAGTTTTGAATAACCGCCTTGAGGTGGTGCCATGTAAAAGGTCGATCGACCTCACAAGAGTGCCCAACTCAAAATTGTATCAAAGATCCAGACCAAAACTTCAACTTTGCGATCGCACAACTTCCGTGCTATCGTGCCATTTCTCGAACCATTCCAGATCATGCCCCCATCAATTGACAACTTCTACCTAGGCGATGTCGCCTCCAACTTTCACTTTGCAGGCCCGCTGCTAGACTTTGAAGAAGAAATCCAGAATCAATCTCCCTTTCACGATTTAGACTACCTGACAGGCGAAATTAAAAGGGGATTCCTAGACTACGTGCGTCAAGGAATCATGCTGGACGCCATCCGAAAGCTGCGATTGTACAAAGACAAGTTCAAAACTTTTAAAAGTTACTGCGAACAAGCATTAGGTAGGCAGTATTTTTACTGCACACAAATTATCAAAGCTGCGAGCATTTGCCTGCGCTTAATTAAAGCAGGATTTGAGATTTTGCCTAGCTGCGTTGCTCAAGTTGTTCCTTTGTTCAAACACGCAATTACCGACCAATATGGCGACTGTCGTTTACAGGAAAAGTGGCAAGAAGTTGTCGATGTCATACCCAAAGAAAGGATTACCGCAGTAACTATTGCCGAAACCGTTGACAACAATCCCAACCTGCGGCTCAAACAAATTCGCATAAAAACCGACACCTACGCCCTTTTAACGAAAAAAGCAGCCGCAGCCGGACTGTCAATTTCGGAATTTTTGGCAAGGTTGGTTGGCGAATACAATCCCAGAAATTCAGACCAGCCAGCGGAACATACTCCCGAACAAGAGGAGATTTTAGACCAATTAGACGCGGAGTTTAAGAAGCCGGCCACGGAACAGACTGCAACTTCTGCCCCAGGAAAAGTTAAGTCTAAAGGTTTTGGAGTGAAAGTTGAGCCTAAAGGTGGTAAAAGGGAAGTGAAGGCGAAAACTTCGGAAAGGGAAGTTAAGGCAAAAACTTCGGAAGGTGAAGTTAAGTTCAAAAATCGGCAAACTGAAATCCAAGCCGAGAAACAGTCGAATTCATTTAATGAGAAAAATCATGAAGTCATCTGCCCAAAATCCTATCATGCGTCAACTGAAATTAATGGAGGCTCAACTGAACGAAATTCAGTGCCACCTTATTAAAGCCAGTGTGTTGAATTGGTGGCAAATAGTTTTGCCTGACGGTCAGAAAATTGCGATCGAGCACGCGGGCGGCGGACACTGGATTTTTCGGGCTAACGGGCTTGAGAAATTTCATCCAGAAGTGCGGCTAGCGGTGTTAAGGGCGATCGCCGAAGGCTGTCGCCGGTAAGTTACGGGTAAGGACACGGCATCACAGCCGTGTCCCGGAAGGGGCTGGTGGGCGATCGATCTGATTTCATATCATTTGGGGATGCAGTGGGCGATCGTTTATACTGCGTCAACTACCCAGCATCAAGCGGAGTACCGCCGGAGATGTGGGCTTGTATCTGAGCTCCACCGCAATTCCGAGAATCTTTGCAGAATCTCAGCTTTAGTTTCACGGCCCGACACATTAGGGGATGCTGACAAGCTCCCCGTACTCGTCCAGTCCTGCCGGACAAGCAACGTTCTCATGGCAATATTTCGCGCACCCACCAAATCAGCATGAAGCTCGTGTCCGCAACATTCACAGCGAAACAATAGCCCTTTTTTTGGTCTATTGCCTGCTGATGTGTGTCCGCACTTTGGACAGCTTTGCGAAGTATAATGAGCTGGGACTTTAGTAGCTAAAGAGCCGTTCAAATTAGCTTTGTAGTCAATATAGCCGTGCAATTCGGCAAACGACCATTTAACTTTATTTCGATTAGCTCTTCGCTGTTTCTTGCTAGCCTTTTTACCAGACTTGGACTTAATTCTATCCCGAACTCCGGTTAGGTTTTCCAGTCCAATCAAAGTATTAGGTTTGGCAATATCCTTGCTAATTTGGTGGTTCACGTCAGCGATCAACCGTCTTTCTCTTCCCGACAAAGCAATTAGTCTGCGCTTGGCCGAACGAGTGTCTTTACGCTGAAGAGTTTGTCTAGCTTTATGATAGCGGTTGGCTTTATGTCTAGCTTCTGAACCTGAGTAGAAATTAGACTTGTTTTGTAAGTCTGTTTCTACGGCTAAGTAGCGCATCCCCACGTCAACGCCAGAAACTCTAGTTATTTTCAGTGGGTCGAGTTCAGGGGTTTCTACCTCAATACTTACCATCAAATAGTAAACCTTAGAGGAACGCTGATAGACAATTTTAGCTGCTCCAAACTTGGAACCCTTGGCAATCAAATCCAGATGCTTGTTGTAGCCATCATACGAAACTACTATTCTACCAGTCAGGGTAATAATACTCACCTTCTGCTCGGATTTAAACGAGTAGTCACGCTGATAATTCAAGGTACAGGTTCGAGAGATATACTTAGGGGGTTGGTCTAGTCCTTTGTACCGTTTCTTGGTGTACCCTTTAGCGATAGCATCGTTAGATTGTTTTACCTTAGTCCAGAGAGTTTTATACGTTGCCGAAACTTGTCTCGGTACATTGCAAGCCATCTGAGCGCCAAGTCCAAATCGAACTCGCAATTCATTGTAGACAGCCTTTTGTAACTTAGCACCATTGCTGGTTTTGTTCGCATCAAAAGCAACTTGTGAAGTATGATTCAAGGCATCGCGATAAGCCAAGGTAGTCTGAGATACCAAAGCTTTTTGCTCGGCATTCAGGTTTAGTTTTAGCTTGGCGGTGATTATTTGAGGCATTACTTTCACGAACTCTGACAAAATTCTATCTCGTGAAGATGGCAAAAGCAAGTGGTGTAGCAAAAATTATTTGTTCGCTCATCGACCGCCCCGAACCTTCCGACACATAAAGTCATCGGTTTAGTTCGGGGCGGCTCTCCTCGCTCACGCAAATTCCTCCCGACGCTCACCTGGGTACAGGTAGAGCGCGGGACTCCTTTTGGTTTAGTTGAAAGTCGGATTGTCGATCGGCTTGTAGGGCGCTTTGGGCACGGCCAAAAAGCCTTGGACGTAGAGCGCCCCCTCAATAGCTAAGGCTGCCTTACAAGCGTTGTCAAAGCAAGTTTTAGCTTGGCTTTTGATCGGGGTCGCGATTTCTATCTATCGCGCCTCATCTAACAGTTCGGTCATGAGGTTTTCTGTCGATATCACTCAGTATTAGTTTAATATCATATGCCCAACTCATGTTTGAGAGTTTTTACTGCATCAATTGCTTCTTGAATTTCGCGATCGTAAGTTTGGCTAATTTGTGCATGATTTAGGGGATTCATAATTAATGTACGATATAATTCAATATTTTGTTTACAGGTTGCACTTAGAAACAGAGTTCCATCCTTTTTGTAGGCGATAAGTGGTTGCCAAAAGTCATCGGTTGTTAATTTTTTAGACTCTTCTTGATATTTTACCTTTAAGTAATGCTTATCACAGAATTTTTTGAGGATGACTTCAAAGGCGGTACGCAAATATACAGCGGATGCTTTGAGATCGGGAGCTTGAGGAGGAATCGGGGTGAGATATTGTTGAGCTTTGTCTAAATAATCAGTGTCTTGCTTCCAGACAGGAATTTCTAAATCCTCTGTAATTTTTCCGCAATAAAGTTCCTGAAAAACCCATTTGTTACCATCAAATCTCTGTTTAAGAATTTCATACCACTCCCGATCGTAGGTCATCAAAAATATTTGGTACTCGCTGAATTGATCTTTGATAATATCAATTAAGGGGAGACGATTAGACATATCTAAGCCAATAAAAATATCATCTAAGGCGAGTAGTTTGAGTTGGGGTTTCGGTGCTACGAGGAGAGAGCTAAAATAAAGCGCGATCGCAATAGCAGAGAGTTTTGCTTCATTCAGGAAGTGATGTGGACTAGATATTTCTCGGTCTAGAAACTTAATATTTAATAAAATCTTTCGATTGTCAATACAATTTTCTTTTTGGTCGTCTCTATATTTGGCTGTGTTATCAAAAGTAATGCCTTGAAAATGTAAAGAAATGACAATTTTATAGCCAAAGTATTCCATCAGTTGTGTAGCTTTTTGCTCTAACTCGTTGAGCTTGGCGCGTAGTCCTTGATTAAAGATTTGGCTTTCGGCTTCAAAAATAGCAATTTTGCGCTTGTGATTTTTTTGTTTTGGAACAATTGCTAGTAAGTCTCTCCAGTTATCAGGAAAGGTTCTTTGCAGGGGATGAAGGTCATTAATACACTGTCCTAACAGGCTATGAACTAATAACTCAAAAATATTGACTTCGGGCTCTCTGTGATGGATAAAATGAACTTCAAGTAAACGTTTATAGTCTAGGATACCTTTAGCTTGAGATGCGGCAATTATGTCTGGATCGTTGGTAGTGCAGGTGGTAGATGACCACTCGTGAACAATTTGGGGTGTATTCAGGTTTTGTCGCAAAAAGAATTTGATATAGCCTTCGTCAGTTTCCGGTGCAAATATATTTTTATATTGCTCAAAGTCTAGATTATTAATTCCAGATTCAAGCAGATACTGAAGTGCTAATAAAAGGGAGGATTTACCGCTACCATTTTCACCATAAATCAGTAAGTTTGGTTTACCACGTTCTCCAACTTTTGCTAATTCGACAATATGATGATTGTAGAAAGCACGAAAATTTTTAATCTCAACTTTAATAATTCTCATCCTAAACCTCTAATAATCCGCACGACTTCTAAACTCTTCAAAAAATAAATATTAACGCGAATCGGATGCTCTGAGTTAAATAGTCGTTTAAAGATTTGTCTCAGCGCTGGCATTTTATCACCTTTGACGGTATCGAAAGCGGGAAGATTTTCCGATAACACATGACTCATGAAGTATTTGTCATGGCTGTGCAATTCTTCCGGTAAATATAACTCCATCACCAGTGCATCCACAATTTGCTCAAAATAACTCAGCATCAGTTTGTCTTCTGCTGTTTCTACCATCTTTTCACCATGACTAGGAATATCTTTGAGTTCGGCGGTAAGGTAGATGATGTAATTAACTAGGGTTTCAATAACATTGCGCTGTGGTTCAGTGGTCGTAGGGATAGAAATTTGAGAGACATAGATAGATTTGAAACGCTTAAAGTCACCACGCACAGCAGGACAAATTTGATTGATAAAAAATTGTATCATTCCAGAGTTAAGAAAGCCTAGTAAATATTTTGACTCTGCTGGAATCAAAAACAAGGTACAGTCAGGGTAAAAACTATTAGTATCAAAAGCAAATTCACAACGAATAGCAATATCTGGGTAAACAATTTTAGGCTGCTCAAAATCTTGCCAATAAGCAATGTTATCCTGAATTTCGTACCATTTATAAGTACCTGCTTTTCTACCTGTACCTGGTGTGAGCTTTTCTTGGTACTGGCTTAGGTAATTTTCAATGGCTGGATACTTCTTGATATCAATTCCTCGTCTTGTAAAAATCAACCATAAGTTTTGATATTCAACACGCCATCTTTTAACATCCCTTCCGCGCAAAAAAGGTTTGAGAACTTCCGCCGATGATGGATGTTCAGTAATTAGCCTATCTCGCGTTTCTCTATCCACCACAAATGCGTCGTTAAAGCCAGTTAAAATGCCACGATAAAATCTGCCATTCACATATTCCCCTAGCGGTGTACCAGTTGTTCGCAGTTTTTCCAACAAATTGAGAACTGTTGACGACTCTAGCCGCCAACCATCAGCAGTCAACTCCTTTTGTGCCATCAAAAAGCTCTGATTTTCAAACACTGAAGCAAACTGATCGACTGGTTGCCCGAATTCCCAATTTAAAACGCGAGTTTGATGATTTTTAGGCTGTTCTTTACTAGCAATAATGATGCTAGGGTAAGCAATAGCCGTAAAAATCGGTGCATCACCAAAATCAATTAATTGCTGAATAGTCGATTCATTACCTAAAAACTTACGCAGCTTTTCCCCGTAACCAGAGCGAAAATATTTATTTGAGGAGATGTAGCAGAGAATACCTTGATTTTTCAGGAGCTTTAACCCTTGCTCATAAAAATAAACATACAAATCAGCTACACCTGTATAACAATCATATTGACTTTTAAAGATGGGTTTAAACTCTTTAATTTGTTCTTGGCGCACATAGGGCGGATTGCCAATACAAACATCAAAACCATCACCTAGCCCAAACATCCATTCTGAATCAAAGAAATCAGCCACAGCATTTTGCTCATAAGGCTTCCAATTAGCCAACTTTTCCGCACTTTCACTCGGAAACCCACCACTTTTAAGAATATCACTAATCTGATGACGAACTTGATCATCTAATTCTCGATACTTAGCCTTAGTTTTAGGAGTACGAGCCATAAAATAACTTTTGCGAACCTCTGCTAATTCCTTTTCCTTTTGTTCAATGCGAGGATCACGTAAAGTAAAATCAGCAGCCCCTTTAATTCCAATCAAAGCATTAGCCGCCACAAACTTAGTTTCCAAATTGGGTAAAGGACGTACACCCCGATTTTCCTGAGAATCATCAATATTTTGGTGAACAATCAGCGAAATGAAAAACCTTAACTTAGAAATCTGGATAGCCACCGGCTGAATATCTACCCCATAAATGCAGTTTTCAATTAAATATAACTTCCGTCCATAATCCAACTCATTATGCTCAAAAGCTTGCTCAATATCCTCAATTACCTTTTCTCGAATCGTGCCATCAGGAATCTCACTAGCCTTAGATATTTGTTTTTCCTTCCATCTGCCATTTTGCGGGTCAAGCTTACTCAGAATATATACCAACTTATGCAAAATACCCATCGGGAAAGCACCCGAACCGCAAGCCGGGTCGAGAATTTTCAAATTATCAATCCCCTCTATTAATCCTGATACTTCTGTATCTGTAAACTGATGCGACTGATTATTATAAGCAAACAGATGGCGCAACCTTTGATTCGCTTCTCTTTCTCCACTGAGTGAAGTCAATTTACCTTCCAAACAAGCAATTAATGCCTCATCTACCATGTAATCAACAATTTCACGCGGCGTATAAAAAGATCCGGTTTGCTTCCTAGCAGTTGTATTCGTTTCCGGGTTATAAGCAGCGAGTAAATTTTCAAACACCTTCCCTAACAACTCAGGATCAAGGGCAATTTCTTCCTCAATCGGCGTATTTTCCGTAACAGTAAACTTATAACTATGAAAAATATTAATTAAACCTCGCACCGTATAGCGCTTGTTTTTTGTCCCGTAAACATCATTCAGATCAATTTGTTGCTCAGATTCACTAAAAAATAGACAATTAGGAATATTTAGCCGATTATCCTGACGTTCCGAAAAACCATCAATGCGGACAATCTGTTTAGGCTGATATTGATCGGGTTTATCCAAACATTCAAATAAACCACCATTCAGAAATGGAATATTATCAAACAATCTGAGTATCGCTGGGGAATCGTGAAAATAATCCTCATAGCGATAGACATTATGCACCATGTAATTTTGGTCACGTCCCCCTGCTTGCTTCGCCTTATTTCTAAACTTACGATTATCAGGTTTACTAGGAGTATTCATCTCCTGATTCAGCGTTGCAAAGAATAAATTTTGCAGAATCGCTTTATAATAAGTGCTTTCTGTCGGTTCATTGGACTTGATTAATTGCTGTACCCTTTGATAGTTAAACAAATCATCTGGTACTAACCCTTTTTCCTTCAGAAACCAAACAAAAATCAATCTCGTAATTAAACGAATAACGCTAGTAGCATTACGAATCTCGACATTTCCCCCCGCACCTTCGGGAAAACTAACATTTTGTACTGCCCAAAAATACCAGTTAGCTACTTCTTTAAAAAACCGTTTATTTAGTTCAGAAGTATCAAGAGTTTTCTGCCAAGCATCATGCAATTGGTCAAAATTGGTAAATTGATACTGTTTAAACAACTGAGGTAATGAAAGGTCAAAAAGTATTTCAATATGAGCGCGATGGGGCTGAAAAATATTAATATTTTTAATTAAAGTGATTTTTTCTAAAACATCCTTAGAAGTTTCTCGTTTATTAGGACGGCGGTTAATTATCGACAAAGTAAAACACTCACCATGTCGGAATAAAACCATAATCGGAATATCAGATTGATGGTTAACTTCGCGAGTAATATCCGATAGCTGACTGCGTGTGTAATCATTCTCGCGCAACTCAACCGCCAAGAAAATATAAGATTGCAGATAATTTTGATCTATGTTACTAAAAGATCCTAATTGACCATTGGATTTAATCTCATCTTCAGTCAGTTGAAACAAAAAATCAACGGACTTCCATTGAGATAAACTCGCCCGTTGCTGGTTGATTTCCCCAAATCCAAAAGTATCGATAAAATCTTCAGGGTGATTGCTATCTAACTCAAATTTTCTTTGCGTCGTATATCCTAGGGTTTGGAATAATAGCTCTAGCTTCTGGGCTGCATCACCCGCAGCTAAATTTTGGATAGATTTCGCAATTTTATCTTTCATTTCTTGTTCATTCATCTTTAATACTCCACTATACAGGTATTGGTGTCTAGTAGGTAAATCATCTAGCTAAAGTATGCTATAGCCTATTTCAACAATTCTCATAGGCGGTAATAAATTCTTCTCTAGTGATTCCTGATTGAGTACAAATCAACCTAAGTGTTGAACCTTTGATTTGATTATGATTTGGTAATGTCAAAGGTGTTGTTGTCCCATCATTATTCATGCGAACCATAGAAATATGTTCCTTTTCTCGAATGATTTGGAAACCCAAAATTTCTAAAGTTTTAATAACTTTAGATTTGGGAATATCTTTAGGAAATTTTGTCATGCTATACTCATCTCTGTTAGAAAGACTTCCGACAATGGAAAATCTGACTCTATCACATCACTACCAAAAGTTTCGATATGAAACTGGAGTGCAGATTTGACATCGGTTAGTGCTTCTTCATATGTGTTGCCTTCACCAACGACAACGCCTTTGATGCCTAGTGGATAAGCAACATAGCCATCAGAATGTTTTTCGACAATGATTTTGATAGTTGACATAGATTACCTCTTTTCAGTAAATAACATTTCGATTTGATCCCCAATATTACAATCAAAATTTGGGATAGATTAGGCTATTTTATCTTTCATGTGTTCATTCATCTTTAATACTCCTGGACGCAGAAACCGGGTTTTTTACGAAAATACTGGATTTGAGGCTTTAACACTGGTAAAAAACCCGGTTTATTTGGTATTTGTGCCTAATTCATCTTTAATCACCAACCATGTAATTAAATCGAAATCAGTTTTGCTTGTCACCTGTTTTTTGTGTTCTGGCATTACCGCACCTTTACCAGACTTAAACAAATTACTACCTAACCGCTTCTTAAAAGTCCGAGTAATCGAATCAACCGCCCTCTCAAGTAAATCGTTATAAACACTCATATCTTCCCCGTTATTCGTCTGGTTGTCAAACAAATTACACAACGAGTCATAAGCTTGCGCCTGATTCGCACACAACAACCGAAACATCTCTAAAATCTGCTTAGGTTGAGCAAAACTGAAACGTACTACCTGATCCTCTCTAATATACACCAGAAAGTACGGTTGCAGAGGATTAACCTGCTCATTTCCCGAAGTATCACCTTTCTGTTTTAAACAAAAAATTACTCCTGGTGCAATTATCGGATTTTCAGACGCTGGTGGAACGACTGCATAAATACCCAAAGGTGCATCTTCTAGCTGTTTCTGGTTCCTTTGTAAATAATTACTTAGTTCAATGCGAAAGTCATCTAAGGTAAACTCATTGAGGGCAACGCTTTCGTTGAAATCCTCTAAATCTAATACCTCATTCTGCAATCGTAATAACTGTTTATCTCTATATTTTAAATCCGTTTGAATTAACTCTTCAATTTCATCCGGTTCCAGCAAGTTGTCTTCAAAGGTAGCGGCAATATCTACCAACGCCATCCTTGCTTCTACTCGATTTTTGAGATTGATGTATTTATTTAAGTCATCAGTAGGCCAGAAATTCACTAACTGTACTGTATGGTTAACACTACCGATACGGTCAATCCGTCCAAAACGCTGAATGATTCTGACTGGATTCCAATGAATATCGTAATTAACTAGATAATCGCAATCCTGTAAATTTTGCCCTTCAGAAATACAATCTGTCGCAATCAATAAATCAATCTCTCCATCTTGGGGCATAGATGGCATCTTGTCGCGCTTTTTGGAAATGGGAGAGAAATTAGTCAGAATTTGATTGAACTCATTCTTGCCAAATGTGGTTTTATTTCTGCCAGTTCCCCCAACTACTAAAGCTATGTTAATATTGAGCTTAGAAGTTGCGATCCATTCGTGCAAAGCCTGATAAAGATACTCTGCTGTATCGGCAAAAGCAGTAAATACCAAAACTTTACGGTTAGGTTGATTTTGTTTATTAATTGTTGGCTGTTTTACTTTGTTTTGAATCAAGTTTTTCAAATCGGCTAACTTGGCATCCCGTGTTTCATCAACCTGCAAAGCTGAATTATAAAGAATCTTGAGTTGTTGCTTATCCTCTGCTAAATCTTTTAACCATTCATCAGTATCAAGATGTGCCATCTTAAAAGTAAACCTGGAACCAACCTCGATAGCTGCTTGTAGTTCTTCATCATCAATATCTTCAAGATTTAACTGATTAAACTCAATATTCTGGTTTTGATCTCGAAACTGCTTAAAGGTTTTAATTCGTTCCTGTAAATCTGCAATTTTAGCGATAGTCCTTGCCATCGTAATTGCAAAGGATGTCACCGAACTTTCCAGCCGTTTAAGAAAGTTAACTTTCATCATCCCGATGAGGAAATATTCGCGTACACTCTGCTTAAATCTTTGTCCTGATTTATGTTCGTATTCTTCTCTGTACTGCGGCAAAACATATTTAGAAGGGTTAAATAATGACAATTGATAATTAGAAATTTCATCATTGAGTTTGTCGTAGGACATAAACTTACCTTTCAAATCAATTGTTGGAAAGATAGACAAGGGTTTTATCCTAATTGGGAAGCCGCCTAATTGCTCTACAACATCTTTATAATATTTTTGAATATGTTTGCGAGAACGAGCTATGGTTAATTCGTCAAGCAGTTTAAAAAAACCAGAATCAAGGGAATTTAAGAGTTCGCTAGTTATGCGAATACTCTTTTTTGACCAAGTGGTAAAAGCTCGTTGAGCGCTAGCTAGAGTATCTTTCAGACTAACTACACCAATTGATGCTTGAAAAGCATCATCCTTTCCTTCAGTGATAAATTCAAGCTGATGTCTTAAATCAGTCAGGTTATTGTTAACAGGAGTAGCAGAGAGTAAGAGAACCTTGGTTTTAATGCCAGCTTTAATAATGTCATCCATCAGTCGCTCATAACGACTTTTACGAATTATATTTCCATCTTCATCTCGCTTACCCTTAGTGTTGTTGCGGAAATTATGGGACTCATCAATTACTACTAGGTCATAATTTCCCCAGTTAAGAGTCCCTAAATCGGTATCACCGGATTTGCCAGACTCACGACTTAAATCTGTGTGAGATAAGACTGTATAATTAAAGCGATCGCTAACAAATGGATTTAGTTCACTATTATTCTGTGCGTGATAGATTGTCCAGTTTTCGCGTAACTTTTTTGGACATAACACTAAAACTCTATAGTTCAGGATTTCAAAATATTTAATAACTGCCAAGGCTTCATAGGTTTTTCCTAAACCCACACTATCGGCAATAATACAACCATTGTGGGTGCGAATTTTATTAATTGCTCCTATTACGCCATGTTTTTGAAATTCCAATAAAGTATTCCATATGGTAGTATCAACTAGCTGGTTGCTTTCACTGAACAATCCAGCGTCTTGTTGGTCTGCTAAAAATTTTTCAAAGATATGAAATAGGGTTTTGTAGTAAACCAATTCTGGAGTGGAATTAGTATATAATTGTTCTAAATAAAACAACACATCTGCTTTGATATCTTTTACCATTTCTTCATTGTTCCAAATTTGGTCAAACCAAACTTTCAAATCATAAGTGTCTTCTATGCTACTAACGATTAAATTTAATTCAATATTGTTGATATTGTTAGATAATCCTAAGCCTTTTATGGTAAAATTAGAACTTCCCATAATCGCGGATAAAACTCGATAAATGGTTGTCGATCCATCGGGTCTGATGTCCTGTACTTCATTGTCAATATGATAGAGTTTTCCGTGCAAGAAGTTAGACTTTGCGATCGATTTTATCTCTACTTTTTCTCTAATCCAGTCAGCACAATCTTTGGCTAAACGTTTTTGTTGAAGCTGCTTTTGGAGGGTTAACCCTTCTCGATCGATTAAGAAGGCTTTGGTTTCCTTTCTGTGAGGATCGAGAACAAAAGTTGGTTCGCCAAACAGGAATTGTAATTTTTCAATTTTCAATAGCTGTTCTTTCAGCTCTTCAAAAGCATAAATTGTAAAATAAGCTGAAACAATTGATAAGCGGGAACCTTCTTTGATTTTAAATCTTAAAAATTCACCAACACACCCCCGTGTGTGGTTATCTTTAATGCCTGAATATGATAAGGAAAAAATCGAACTGGGCATATTTTTTACCTGTTCAAGGTTTATTGTTAAACATATTTTTTTTTAAGAATGTTAAAATCTTGTAGGACTTACGCAAGTGTCACAGTTAAATCAACTTGTAGGATGCCCCGGACATTGATTATTTCGATTTCAACAGATTTTTCCGATCCGGGACACCCTACGGAGATGCTACATTAAGGGAAGAGTGAGCCAAAGATCAGCGGAAAACAGAACTCTTAGTGAGATCGAAAACCTAAAACCCTTGATTTATAAATGATGGAAATTCATGGACACAACTGGACTCGAACCAGTGACCCCTACGATGTCAACGTAGTGCTCTAACCAACTGAGCTATGCGTCCTCACGAATTCCTAATGTAGCAGAACATTCGATCGCCTGTCAAGCATAAATATGAAATTTTTTAAGCAGGCACTCTTGACATCGCCCCTAACTCCCAATCCCCCGCCAAATTTTCACAGTTCGATCGCCCGCACCGCTAGCCAAACTCCCCCCATCAGCACTAAACGCCACCGACAAAACCTCCCCCCCGTGGCCCGTCAGAATTTCCAGCAAACCCCCCGTACCCGCATCCCACAAATAAATCGTGCCATCCCGACTCCCCGTCGCCAAAACCCGACCATCGGGACTCAACGCCACACACAAAACATCCCCAGAATTGTCCCTCATACTCCGCAACAGCGTCCCTCGCCCCTGTGCATCCACCCGCCACAGCTTCGCCGTACCGTCCCGACTCCCCGTCCCCAAAATCAATCCTTCTCCTACTCCCCCCCTTACCAAGGGGGGGCTGGGGGGGGTTTGACCGGCTGGGGACACAGAGGAAGTCAATCCTTCTCCTACTCCCCCCCTTACCAAGGGGGGGCTGGGGGGGGTCTGACCGGCTGGGGACACAGAGGAAGTCAATCCTTCTCCTACTCCCCCCCTTACCAAGGGGGGGCTGGGGGGGGTCGGGCCGGCAAGGGAGTTGGGGGAGTTCGCAGCAAAAACGATCGCCCGCACCCAATCCCCGTGCTCCGCCAGAGTACAAATCGATCGACCATTTTGCCAATCCCACAACTGCACAGTCTTGTCCCGACTGCCGCTAGCCAAAAACTCCCCGCCAGGACTAAAAGCCACAGCCTCCACCCCGCCAGCGTGACCAGTCAAAGCCGACATCCGCCTTCCCTTATTCAAATTCCACAACTGCACAGTTTTGTCCCGACTGCCGCTAGCCAAAACCTGACCATCCCGACTAAACGCCACAGCAGAAACCCTGTCAGAATGACCAGCCAAAGCGTACCACCACTTACCCTTATTCAAATCCCAAATATGAATCATTTTGTCCCGGCCGCCACTAGCCAAAGTCGCGCCATCAGGACTAAACGCCACACAAGTCACCCAGTCAGAATGACCCGTGAGAGTGTACCACCGCCTACCAGTCTCCAACTTCCACATCTCAATCGTCTTGTCCTCACTGCCGCTAGCTAAAGTCGCGCCATCAGGACTGAAAGCTACCGACGTAACAGCATTAGAATGCCCTACCAGAGTATGAACACACCTCCAAGTAGGCGCGCGTGCCGGTACAACCCGCTGCATCGGCGGCACAGGTAAAATAGTGCCTGCAACCGTTGGCGGCACTGCATTCTGCACCACAGGCGTCCTCTGCGGCACGGGAATTGTAGGCGCTGGTAGGGGCGGTGCCCCCGTGCCCGCCCCCGTGCCCGCCCCCGCCGACTGCTGCGGCTGCAAATCTTTCAATACCTCAGCTACAGATTTGTAGCGCCGACTGAGACTCGATTCGATCATTTTGTCGAGGATGCGACTTAATTTCGGATCAATTGGAACCTTCAAAAAGTCTCGCCAAACCCAAGCATCTTGATTGATATCGAACAAATCAAAAGGAGATATTTGAGTCAGCAAATAAATGCAAGTTACTCCCAAACTATACAAATCACTGGCATAAACCGCTTGACCTCTAATTTGTTCCGGCGCGACGAATTCGGGAGAACCGATGACTGTACCGGTTTCTCTCAAACCCTCCACAAGTTTTGCAGCGCCAAAATCCACTAAAACTAATTCCCCGGTTAATGTTGGGTAAGTATAAATGGTGGGAGTTTGAGAAAGGCGGCGGCGGATAATATTGGGGGGTTTAATATCTCGGTGAATTACACTGCGATCGTGCACGAACTGCAATACTGGCAATAAATCCTTCAGCAGACTGAGAATCTTACTTTCGCTGAAAGGCCCAGTCCGCGCCAACTCTTCCTGTAAATTCTGACCTTCTATAAATTCCTGTACCAAATACTGATAGCGTTCCTGCTGAAAGTGCGCCAACAATTCTGGAATTTGCGGGTGTTTCCCTAATTCGTCCAGCCGCACCGCTTCTCGGTTGAATAATTCTGCTGCTTTTTCGCTGCTGCTGGTACCTTGGGATAGCGGGAAAAACTGTTTAATTGCACAGCGCGGTTTTGAGGGTTTGTCTTGGTCTACTGCTAAAAAAGTGCGGCCGAAACCGCCGCGCCCAAGGGGTTTGATGGCGCGGTAACGCTCTCTGAGCAACAGTTTGGAGCCGCAATTCAGGCAGAATTGAGTACGATCGGCATTTTGCGGGTTTTGACAGGCGGGGTTTAGGCAATAACTCATAACTAAACCGAGAAGGAATCAGCAGCACATCTCTATGATACTGACGCCAAAGGGCGATCGACTCTCGCGTTACAATTAAAAACCACAGGACTTTAGTCCTCAGAATTTAAGATGTCGCTTTTACTTTCAGAGCATACTCTTTAAACCTTTCCAAGTCAGCCTGAATTGTCGATTCAACCACGCGGCCCAGAAATAGGTTATCCATCAATTTTCCCAGCCAGCCGGGAATTCCGTAAGCCACTGTCAGCTTGACGATACTGCTGTCTTTGCGATCGTAAAATCTTACGGCACCTCGATTTGGTAAGCCGTCTACCGATTCCCACTGAATTATCTGATTCGGCACTAATTTGAGAATCCGAGAAAGCCAGCTAAATTCTAACCCGCCAGTTGCGAGTTTCCAGCGAGACAATTCTGGATCTTCTTCAAGAACATGAACAGATTCTATCCACTTCATCCAGCGCGGCATTTGCTCTAAATCTGACCAGAGTTGCCACGCTAATTCGATGGGAATTGCCACTTCTACTTGGACACTGTGTTCTAACCAATCAGTCATGGGATTTTAGATTTTAGATTTTAGATTTTAGATTGAAGAATTGTTTCTTTTTTTCTTGTTACCAGGCTCTGCCTGGTAACGCAGATCCAGAGGCTCCGCCTCACTTTTCCTCTCGAATACTGGAGGCAGAGCCTCCTGATCGCCCTTCCCAGGCAGAGCCTGGGAACGAGAGAAAACGATAGAGGACTAATGACTAATGACTGTAAGCTTCGAGAATTGCCTTAGCCGCTTGATGGCCTGAAAGTGTCGCTCCTTCCATACTATCAATGTAGTCTTGCTGAGTGTAACTTCCTGCTAGAAAGAAATTGGCGATCGGAGTTTTTTGAGCAGGGCGGAAAACATCCATTCCCGGTGCTTCGCGATACAAAGATTGAGCTAGCTTCACTACACTGTACCAAGTCATGTTTAATTCCCGCGCTGAGGGAAATAAATCCTGAACTTGTTTGAGTACGTGTTGGGCGATCGCCTCATTGCTTTGTTTAATAAACGGATCTCCCGGAGTCAACACCAACTGCAACAGAGAACCTTGTCCTTCCTTATAATAATCCTTGGGACTTGTTAGCGCCAAATCAGCAAAACAGGAAAAATCTGCATCTGCTGAATATAGCAAATTATCGATGCCGACAGCGTGGCTCAACTGTTTGCGCTTGGCTTCGTCTTCCAATTCCGTTACCCAACCGTCGAACCGCAATTGCACTGTAGCAACCGGCACAGCATCTAATTTATAAATGTTGTCAAATTCTGACCATTTGCGCCAAGCAGGGGGCAATATTTTCTGAATTCCTGGTACGTCTAATGCAAAAAGATAAGCATCAGCGGTAATAGTTTCTTCAGTTTCGCCGCTAGCTACTGCCAAGCCTGTCACGCGGGTTTCTTCGCCTTCTTCAAACTGAATTTCTCGGACTCTGCGCCGCGTGTGGATTTTCGTTCCTTTGCTTTCCAAATATTCCACAATTGGTTTGTGCAAATATTCGTTGGGAGAACCAGCCAGCATCCGCATGACAGAGGCTTCGGTTTTCGAGGCAAAGAATTGAAAGATTGTCAACATACACCGGGCTGAAATATTTTCAGTGTCGATAAAACCCAGTGCGTAGGCGATCGGATTCCACATTCTTTTGAGGGAGTTTTGGTTGCCACCTTGACTGCGGAACCAGTCAGCGAAGCTAATTTTATCCAAATCGCGGATAGTTTTCATCGCTCCTTCAAAGTCTATCAAACCTCGGACGATCGGGCTAGTTCCCAGGGCGATCGCATTTTGAATTTTGTCTTGTACGGATAGCTGGGATGTAGTAAAAAATGCCTTCAATCCGTGCAAAGGAGCACCCACGGGAAAGCGAAAATCTAAAGAACCAGTTTCGCCGCCTCGATTGATAAAAGTGTGGACGTGTTCTTTGAGGAGCAAGTCGTCAAAAGCTCCCACTTTTTTCATGAGCGCAAATAAGTTATAATAGCAGCCGAAGAAGACGTGCAAACCCATTTCAACGTGATTGCCGTCTGGATCTACCCAACTGCCGACTTTGCCGCCGACAAAGGGGCGGGATTCAAAAATTTCTACTTCGTGGCCGGCGTCCACTAAATCGACTGCTGTGGTCATTCCAGCCAGTCCCGCACCTGCGATCGCAACCCGCATTTTACCTATCCTTTACAGTATTTTTACAAATTGTAACAAAATTTAGAATATTAGAAATATTATTAAAGTTCGTAAATGCCGATCGACACTTGTATAGCCCTCTGAATTCTGGCTAGGACATCGGCACTAAGTTGACCGTAAGGGCCTTGTTCCAGATAAGTCTTTTGGACAGTTATAATTTGCTCGCAGACAGCCAGCGAGTCAGATTCTAACCCTCCCTCACCTGCCGGAATCAAGACACGAGTCGGAGTTTCGCCCCCTCTCAAATCGCTAGTAAAAGGGACAATCAGTACAGTACGGCTCAATTCATTCCGGCTATCTATGGAAACGACAGCAACAGGACGCTTTTTGGTATCTCCGATCGTTCGCAAAGCTCTAACAAGATAAACTTCGCCTTGTCGCGGATAAGCTTCTGTCATTGTATCAAAGACCTTCCTCTATTAAAATTTCTTCCATTTGTTCCTGAGCAAATGTTGCCCATTCTTCCTCAAACTCAATATCTTCTTGGCTGCGATTTTGATAAAACTTCCGCAACTTATCCTCGATTTGCTTAGCGTACCAGAGACGGAGAGCTTGTTCGATCGCTTCCGTCCAATTATCAGTAAATTGGTCTATTTTATCAGCGAATTCCGCATCAATGGCGACTAACACTTCTCGCTTTTGAGTAGAATTTGACATAATCATTCTCCTTAATAATTTAAAAACTATGGTGCGCTGTGGCGCACCTTACAACTTACTTTTACCTCTTCCTTCTCACAACAGTCAACAGTCAACAGTCAACAGCCAACAGTCAACAGTCAACAGTCAACAGTCAACAGCCAACAGTCAACTAACTTTAAAACATCGGCATTAACTGAAGTGGCCCAATTCCCAAGTCTTTAGCAGACACCCAGCGCACCTCAAGCAAAGCGATCATATCCTTAAACTGAGGCTGACCGCGAGAAGCACCCATCAACCCTTTAGCAATAATCAAACCGCACCAACCGTTGGTTAATTTACAGCGGCGATCCCACTTCTTGCGAGCTTCCTGATGCACCGGATCGTCTTCATTAAACTCCCCAAACAAATACAACTCGCCATTTTTAGTTTGCAAAATACCCAAGTCGTATTGCTCATCCTGAAAAGGATTTTCGCCCGGATTAAAACCAATCCCCTTCACACCTCCAGCTTCTTTCAAATCCTGAATCATAGTTTTTGCCTTCGGATGAGAAGTTTGGATCATCACCACCGGCAAACCATCTCCGGCGGTATTAATATCAATTTCTGCACCTTGGTGAAACTGGACACTTTGGCGCAGGAAATCTACCGTTTCCCAAGGTACGGCACCGAGACTCAAAAATGAATTTTGCGGCACCAAATCGTCCCGCAGCAGTGGCTTGTCAAATTCATCATCATCGTCATCATCGTCATCATCGTCATCGCCGAGCATCTGTAATAATTCGTCCGACACATCCGGCATCGTGGAAACTTTAACGGATACCTGTTGAATTTCTCCGTCAGGCTGCGGAACTGGGATGCGGTAGCGGCTGCTAAGAGTGGGAAAAGTGTCTGATCCCAATTTCCGGCGACCGTTGCGGAAAAAGCGATGAAATGCTTCGAGAGCAACTAACATCGTGAGGGCTTCTTCTTCGTAAAGAATCGATCGCAATCCTTCTAAAGGATGTAGGTTGCCGAAATTTGGTTCAATTTCCGATGGAGGCAAATCGGCTAAATCAATTTCTTCGTCGTCGTCCTCATCAAGCTCTGCTGCACTTTCAAAGGTAACAAACAAACAGTCTTGCCCTAAAAAAGCCTGTTCTAAATCTTCAAAAGATTCATCGTTGACGACTCGTTCTCGAAACCGTTTCAAGGATTCTAGAGAGCGGTACAGTAAAACTCCGTAATCCATTCTGCCTTGCCCCAATACGGACACGTAGAGGCTGGCGACATCCCATTGATTGATTTCAATAGATATAATTTGGTGTTCGCTCAAAGTCCGCCACGGAGCATCTTGCCAAATTTGAGCAGCTTTTTCCATTAAAACTTCAGCATACTGAGGGGGCAACTCAGGAGGTCTGTTGATCGCGACCTCTTCCATGCCGCGAAATATTTCGTCAATTAAGGGCAATTCCGGCACGTAGTCAATGGAAATGCCTAAATCTTGAAGTACGCCCCGCAGATAAAATTGAATTTCTCGGTTTTTGACTACTATTTTTTGGGGGCGGACTGCGGGAGCCGGACTTTGGGGATGTTCCATTGCCCGTAGCAGGGCCCGGACGAGCGCCTCTGGGCCGGCATCAGGGCCTACCATGTCCATAGCCCTCACGACTCCTTCGGAGCCATCGACCCAGAGAATGCACTCGCCACCAGCTTCTAGAACGTCATCGTCATCTAGCATCATGTGTGAGTCAGCATTAGATAAGGGTCGGCGATCGCCCTCCCACACGCTGGGAATTTGAGGTAAGTTTTGTAGCCGACGAAGAGTAGTGCGATTCAGCGCTGCCATAGAGTAAGCCCGTTGGGTGAAGCATTGTTGCGGTGCCGGTAGCCGGTCAACCGCTGCTTATCAATCATAAACCCTATAGGGGGAGAGGACATCGAGCTGGGGAACGAGGCCCCACGGGAATTAAAAGTTAGAAGCTAAAAATTCTGCCTTCAGCATCTAACCTTATGCCTTCTGGCGAATGCCTGTACAATGGAGCAATAAGATTAAACTCTTTGCATTAGACAGTCTCAGGAGTTCGGCAAATTATGACTCAAGCCATTTCTGAAAAGCGCGGCATTCAAATGACAGACTCTGCTGTCCGTCAAGTTTTAGCTCTCAGAGAAAAACAAGGTAAAGACCTCTGCTTGCGGGTAGGGGTGCGCCAGGGCGGATGCTCTGGAATGTCCTACGTGATGGATTTCGCAGATCCAAGCACTGTGAAATCCGACGATGAAGTGTTCGACTACGACGGTTTTCAGGTAGTTTGCGATCGCAAGAGCATTCTTTATCTCTACGGTTTAGTTCTCGACTTCAGCGATGCTATGATCGGGGGCGGCTTTCAGTTTACTAACCCCAACGCAACTCAAACTTGCGGTTGTGGCAGTTCATTTTCTACATAAATTGGAAAATAGGGCATTGGGGATTGGTAATTGCTAATTGCTGAGAATGCCTCGGACTGCCTTGCTGCGTCCGGCACCCCATGCTCTTTCCAATCTAAAATCTCAAATCCAAAATCTAAAATCGAATGACCCCTGAAGAATTGTTTAAAGACGGTTTCGATCGCTACCAAGCTGGCGAAGCCCCGGCTAATCTGATCCCCGTGTTTAAAGAAGTGTGCGAAAAAGCTCCCAAAAATGGCAATGCCTGGGCTAGCCTCGCGTGGCTCTACCTGTTAGAAAATAAACCCGCACCGGCTCAAAAGGCAGCGAAAACCGCAGTTAAATTGAACCCTCACGACCCCCAAGCTCGCATCAACCTAGCAGTAGCGATCCTCGATCTCAAAGAAAAAGGAGTGCGCCCCCACGTAGAAGTGGCTCAGCAATTACTGATGGCTTCCGAAGAGTTGCTCGACGAAGTTAAAAAAAATTTTGAAGAAGGATTAAGCAGAAAACCCGACTGGAAGAGTCTCGCCCGCGTTAAACAGTGGCTTCTGGAGCCGTAACCGCGTAAACAAGTCGATTTTTGGGCGGGGATCGAGGAAATCGGCTTTGTGGTTTATTACGATATCGTAATAAATCAATAAATAACTTTATGGAAAACTCAGGAAGTCAGTGCTAGTATTTGAAGACTTAGACGATTGACAAACCCGCTCAGCGGTTTTGAGATTTTACTACGATAATACTAGGAGTTGTAAAAACATGAGCACTGACAGCCACGTTAACATCAAACCCGCAACCCGCAACCACAAAGGTTTCTTTATTCAGCCAGCTTCTTATAAGTTGATGAGCATCGATAAATCCGGCTGGGCCTTAATTTGCATGGACAAAGCAGTTTGTCACTACGTAGACCCGGATGATTTGCAATTGCCCAATAAATCAGGAATGTCTGAAGGTTAATTCTGAAGTTGTGAGAGACTTTAAGATGCTTTATTTGAGTAGCTGCCCTCCATTGAGGGCAGCATCTTTTTTTGGTCAGGAAAAACTCCGGCAACGCGCACTGAATCGGGATTTAAGGGATAGAAGGAAGAATTACCGATTAGAAATTACCGATTCCCAATTCTCTAATTGTTAGATTTTAAGGCAAAAAGCATCTCAAGCTGAGCAGTTGTCGGTTGTGTAGAAGCTGTGGCTACGCTAACTCCTCGGAGAGAATTCAGCAATTCAGCGGCGGGCGGCGAAACTAAATTTGGCTGTACTGCGAGCAAATATTGGTTAGCCCAAGACATGGTTTTTTCCATATCTATGTAAAAGTAACCTTGGTTGACTTGCGGTAAAGAAGTGGCGATCGCCTGAAAACTCGGACTGCTGCTTAACGGCTGGGGTGGCGTCGAAGTAATCACATCAACTAAAGGGCCACCGAAAGCTACAAACACAGAATTTTCATTCAGCCAACCGTGCCCGAATAAAGTGCCTTGCTGGGGTATTTTCCATTCCGTAACTTCCTTTCCTTGAACTTGTCTGGGGGCGACACTGACTGTAGCATTGCTTTTGGCGATCGCATCGAGTTTTTTCAGAGTTGCTTCTGCAGCAGGGCGATCGCTCGTTTCAAAAATCATCGCCGCTCCCATCCCCAACTGAGACAAAATACCTTGATCAGAACCGATCGCCCCGATCGCAAATTCCCCATTCATCCAACCAAAAACCTCTCGATCCGCATCCAAATCCAACCGCTTAAAACTATCCCTCACCTGCTGAACTCCCCTGTCAACTTCCGGGCTATCTTGTGCCTCAGCGGTTGCTTGCGACCAAATTTTATCGATTCCCTGGCCGCCGACTAAAGCAATAGTTTCACCAGGAAATCTGGGTAACAATTTCGATGGGACTTGTGGATTTTGCTCGACGAATTTAGGGTCTAACTGAGCGATAGTTTTTACCCTCAATCCCGCACTGTCCGCCCCAATTCCCGCAACCATTGACTTGACTTGTTTGAACTGCGAAAAAACTGTCCAAGGCAACTGGATATCAGCGGGCAAATTAGCTTTCAATTGCTCAATTGCAGCAGGATAATCAGCAATATAAACAGTTGCGATCGGATTCTTGACACCAGCACTCTCTGCAAAAAACTTAGTTGTACTCTGCTGCGTAGCGAGGGAGGGTTCTCCTTTAAAAGTATCGATCGCCAATTCCACAGGCTTTTTCAAAGGAGCCATCACTAATTGGTCGTTCAGCAAAGCCACACTGTAGCGCTTGCCAGTTGGCTCTGCAATCTCATAAATTTTAACTCCTTTATACTCGGTTTCTTGAGTAGTTGCACCGGGCTGAGATTTTAATTTATTCGCAAAATTCCAAGCGCTAATTTTATTTTTGACGCTGACTACTACCAGCAGTTTTGGAGGCTCTGTATTCGTCACAGCATCAGGGGGTAGCAAAGCGACCATCACCCCCCCTAACCAAGGTTTTAAGTCCCTGTCAAAGTCGATTTGAGTGCCGGCCAAGCTTTGTTCTTGAAAGGCCTTCAAACCCTGACCGACCAACTTTTGAGCCCCTGGCGTGCCAAATCGCTGCAACTGGGCCAACGCTTGGGGATTGGGGGAGATAAACGCGGCCATCATTGCTTCGTCGGGTACAACTTTGGCGCTGTCTTGAGGGTTGGATACTTGTTGGCTCAAACCCTGGAAGTAAAAGTAGACCGCAGCGCTACCTGCTGCGGCGATGGAGGCAGCAATTAGAAGCTTTGATTTTTTTGCAGGCATGGTTTGTTTTCCTCGCGTCCTTTATCAGTTTAATGAAAATACAGAAAGCTTGTGGGGAGGCGATCGAGGCTGCTCTTTATTTTTGTATGATTTAACACAAGTTTGGACGATCGTCTAAACTGCTAGAACTGTGCATTATTGGTAAAAGATGAAAGTAGCGATCGCGGGAGCAACGGGATTTGTAGGTAGCCGGCTGGTGGAGAAGCTGCAAGCTGCGGGACATCAAGTGGTGGTTTTGAGCAGGGATGGGGCGAAGGCTAGCCGAGTTTTTCCGGCTTCAGCTTATCCGAATTTGGAAGTTGTCGCCTACACTCCAGCGGAGTCTGGTGATTGGCAAAAGTCGATCGCGGGCTGCGACGCTGTTGTCAATTTAGCTGGGGTTCCGATTGCAGAAGAAAGGTGGACGGAGGCGCGCCAGCAAGCAATTCTGGACAGTCGCAGACTGACGACGGCAAAATTGGTAGAGGCGATCGTCAATGCTAATCCTAGACCATCTGTGTTTGTTAGCGCATCGGCGATCGGCTATTACGGAACCAGCGAAACCGCTGAGTTTGACGAAACGAGCCTCGCGGGAAACGATTTTTTAGCAACAGTTTGCAAAGACTGGGAAGCAGCCGCCCAACCTGCAAAAAATGCGGGAACGCGGTTAGCAATTTTGCGGCTGGGGATAGTTTTGGGAATGGGAGGCGCGTTGGCAAAAATGCTGCCACCTTTTAAACTATTTGCTGGCGGCCCAATTGGGACAGGAAAACAGTGGTTTTCTTGGGTTCACCGCGAGGATGTGGTTGATTTAATTTTGTATGCTTTGCAAAATTCGCAAGTTGAAGGCGTTTTGAATGCGACAGCACCGAATCCGGTGCGGATGAATGAATTGTGTCAAACTTTAGGGGAAGTTTTAAAGCGACCTTCTTGGTTGCCGGTGCCAGGTTTTGCATTAGAAATGCTGTTGGGAGACGGGGCAAAAGTTGTTTTGGAAGGGCAGAAAGTGTTGCCGAAACAAACTTTAGCTAGCGGTTTTCAATATCAATATCCGACGCTTAAATTAGCACTCGAAGAAATTTTATCGGTAAGCTAGAAATCGAATCCTCGTTGTTCAAGAAACCGGGTTTCTGCGATAATTCTGGCATCTTCACGCCCGATTTGGTGAAGAAACCCGGTTTCTGAGGCCCTGCCAACCATCCAAGAAACCGGGTTTCTGCGATAATTTTGGCATCCTACCGAAGATTTGGGTAAGAAACCCGGTTTCTGAGTCCCACGCAATCGCGCCTCAGCCTCAGCCAAGAAACCGGGTTTCTGCGATAATTTTGGCATCCTAGCGAAGATTTGGGTAAGAAACCCGGTTTCTGAACCCCACGCGAGCGCCCCTCAGCCTCAGCCAAGAAACCGGGTTTCTGCGATAATTTTGGCATCCTAGCGAAGATTTTGGTAAGAAACCCGGTTTCTGAGTCCCACGCGAGCGCCCCTCAGCCTCAGCCAAGAAACCGGGTTTCTGCGATAATTCTGGCATCTTCACGCCCGATTTGGGTAAGAAACCCGGTTTCTGAACCCTCCCCTTCCGCTAGCCACTCACCTATCCTCTGATATGCCACGTCGCCAAATTATCTTCCAAGCGGGTAATTACTACCATGTTTATAACCGAGGTAATAACCGTCAGCTTATCTTTTTTGAGCGAGAAAACTATATTGATTTTTTACGTCAATTAAGAAACCATCTGATTATTCATGGTGTCGATATTATTGCTTATTGTTTGATGCCGAACCACTATCATTTATTAGTTTACCTGCAAACGGATGATTTTTCCAAGCTGATGCAGTCATTTACTCTGTCTTATGCTAAGGCTATCAATAAACGCTATCAAAGGGTGGGTTCACTATTTCAGGGACGGTTTCAGGCGATTCATGTGGATGGAGAAGACTATTTATTACACTTAACTCGATATATTCACTTAAACCCAGTCTGTGCTAATATAGTTGAAAAAGCAGAGGATTGGGAGTTTTCCAGCTATCAGGAATATATTGATTTGCGTCAGGGAAGTTTACCTAAAATAGATGGAGTGCGATCGCAATTTTTTTCAGCCGATGCTTATCGTGACTTTTTAGAAGGTTCAACTAGCGATAAATTAATCCAGTATTTAACATTTGAAGAATAGAAGGCTTTAAGAAACCGGGTTTCTGGGAGAATTTTGACATCCTCACGCCCGATTTGGGTAAGAAACCCGGTTTCTGAATCCCCACGCGTGTTTCCAGAAACTCCAAGAAACCGGGTTTCTGGGAGAATTTTGGCATCCCAACAGAGATTTGGGTTTCAAACCCGGTTTCTCTCTCAACCCCCCACGCGATCGCGCCTAACCCTGAGCCAAGAAACCGGGTTTCTGTGATAATTTAGGCATCCTACCCAAGATTTGGGTTTCAAACCCGGTTTCTGAACCCCACGCGCGACTATATCTAGTTGTTATAATAAATAAACCTGAGCATTTTTTCTTCTAATAGAATAGCTTGTATTAATTGCCAGATGAAGATTAAGCGCGATCGCCCCCCCGGAGAGTGACAGAAGAGGGATATAGGGTTTAATCTTCAATATTGCGATCGCAATATAAACGCATTCTTAATATTCTGTTTATTCCTTGCTATTGAAACTGTTTCAGAGTAATCTAGTAACCATAAGTCAGTTATAATATTTTCATAAGTTGGATTCACGAAAAATTTCTGCAAGTTTAACTCACATCTCTGGCGCTCAAATCATATGGACACATCTGAAAAGTTTTGTTTTTGTACTCTAGCTGTAGGTGATAGGTATCGTGCTCATGTAAAGATGCTAGCTCAAGATATCCAGACCCATATGCCTTCCACAACTTTATGTATCCTAAGCGATCAACCAGAGCAGTTTAAAAATTTCCCTCATGTTCTGGTGTTCAAGCACCACCTCCAGAGTGTGAAAGGGTATCATGACAAACGTTTCGTTCTTGAAAAAGCTCTCTCACTATTTGAGAGTTGTATGTTTTTAGACTCTGATGTTAGATTGCTAGGCCCTCTAGTAGAAGAAATGAATTGGTCTCCTGGAATTACAGCAAGAGCAGGTACTGATTTGGTCAAACACATACAAAACATTAAAAATCCGAAAGAAATTGAAGTTATAAAAGCAGCAGGGCAAAAACTAAATATTGATCTTCAACAAGTGAAGTGGCTTCACGAGTTTATGTTTGTCATGAAGAGACAGAATGGATTAGAAGGGGAATTTTTTGAACTTTGGCAGACAATTTCTTACTTTTTTGAAATGCAAGAAATCTATCATGGTGAGGGTTATGCTATGGGGCTAGCTGCGGCTCGAATTGGGATGACATTTGATTTTTTCCGCGAAGACAAATTTCCATTCTTTAAGGATAATATTGAACGAGTAAGAATCCAAAATGGACAAGCAATTATTCAGGAGAAACAAATTTACTTCGACATCCATAAACAGATTGAATATCCCAAACGTTCCCTTTGGGAGAAAATCAACAACAAACTAAGTAAACAGGTTGTGTTTTATTATCGATTATTTAGACTGAGAGTTTTTATTAAAAAAGATCCTAATTATTATAAAATCTTTGGATGAGTATACAAAAAATAATGGCTCTTCATTACTTGGTATGCCAACTTGTATAGAAATGTAGTCAAAACCTTTGCTCCGCAAAGGTTTTGACTATTTATTTAGATGAATTGGGCTAGAATGAGCGATATTTCGTTTAATCCTTATTTAATATTGTTTCCGGTTGCATCGGAATGATTTAACCACAGAGAACGCAGAGAACACAGAGGGAGATAAGAGAGATGAATAATTCCGATGCTACCGGATTTGATATAACAAGGTTTACAGCTTGATTTTGGGTTGTTTAGCATACTACGTACTGAAGAACCAAATATTTCAACCTGAAAGCAGATGATGCAGTAATTTGCAGTATAGAAAATGGAAAAATAGTCATAGAGCCTGTAAATCAGAAAGTTTCCAAATATACCTTAGATGAATTATTAGCAGGCGAAATAGAACCGGGCGAAGAAATCTCTTGGGGAAAACCAGAAGGAGAAGAATTTTGCTAAAATATATCCCCGAACGAGGTCATTTTATTCGCTTCAATTTCGATAATCACAGAGATTTATGGAGAAACCCGGTTTCTGAACCCTGCGCGATCGTGAGCTTTGAGCAAACTCGCCGGATCGGGCCCAGCGGGGATAATGCAGCCGGGATTCAGCGGGAACAAATTGCCGTAATAATCGCGCTTGACAGCCTCCAAATCGCAAGTGCCCGCAACTCCCGGTAACTGGTACAAATCGCGCAGATAAGCTCCCAAATGCTCGTAATCTTGAATGCGGCGCACATTGCATTTGAACAAGCTGTAGTAAACAGCATCAAAACGGAATAGAGTAGTAAAAAGTCGCACGTCTGCTAATGTCACCCGATCGCCACAAAGGTAACGACTCCTCAACAGCGATCGATCGATCTCGTCTAAAACAGCAAACAATTCACTGCAAGCCGAGTCATAAGCAGCCTGAGATTGCGCGAAACCGCAGCGATAAACGCCGTTATTCACCGATTGGTAAATCTTCTCATTCCACTCGTCAATTTGCGATCGCAAATCCAGAGGATAAAGATCCATTTGAGGATTGCTAGCAAACTCATTAAACTCCGAGTTTAGCATCACAATAATTTCCGAACTCTCGTTATTGACGATCGTCTTTTTCGAGTCATCCCACAGCACCGGCACCGTACACCGCCCCTGATAGCCCGGTAAAGCCAACTGGTAAAGTTCCGGCATCGTGTTGCAGCCAAAAGTCTCCGACTCCATCACCCACATTCCCCCTTCAGAGGGATAGACAATAGACACGGATATCGCATCCTCAAGCCCTTTGAGCGCCCTCGTCACCAGAGTGCGGTGCGCCCAAGGGCATCCCGTACCCACGAAGAGGCGATATCGTGCCGTGGCGGGCTGGTGAGGGTTGTCTGGTGCAGTGCTGACAAAGTTGCGGAAACTGCTGCTGGGGCGAATGTATGCTCCCGTGCGATCGGGCGGCGCTAGTTTTGACATCATTAATTGCCACATTGATGTCCAGACAAATTTGCCTAGCTTGACTGTTACGGATGAAGGAAGCGATTTGTTTTTCACAATGCGATTAAAAGAGGTTTGCTAAACATAATCTGCTTATTTTAACTCACATTGCCAGGTTTATTCCCTCGTCCCCAGGCTCTGCCTGGGAACGCATATCCCGAGGCTCTGCCTCGCTCTGTTGCCTCACCTGGGAAAGACTTTTCTAGGATCTGCCAGAGGCTATTTCAGCATAAGCTCGATCGATCAATCGGCGAGCAACCGTCTGAATTCCCGTATGTTCGTAATAATTGGTAGTCATGTCTAAAAACGCGGCGACATAATCCAATTTGTCATCGGCAACATCAATGTATTGCTTGAGATGGCCTAAAACTATAGCGGGAGTTAAGCCGCGAGACTGTACTAAATTGTTCATCCAACCTTGGGCTGAGGCGAAAGTTGCTGTCACAAATCCGAACTTTTGTGAATTATTTGCGCCGGGAATTAGATTGCTGATATTTTGGAATGTTGAGTTTTGCTGCAAGGTTGAAGGATTCAATCCGCCTAGGGTATTTTGTGCTACTCTAATGAAGTCCGGGCCAAGGGGAATTAAACCGTCAGCACAAACTAAAGCAGCCATCCGCATCACAGATTCGCTTTTGTAATTTGATAAATAATTACCAAAGCTTCCCACATTGTCAAGGGAAATATTGTTAAGTTTGCAGAAGGCAATTAGCTCGATCGCCACTTTGACGCACAAGTCGATCGTTTGAGTGGTGTCAGCTTTGGGAGTGAGGCGGTTGAGAAAGGAAAGAAAGCCGATGTTTTCGCCGATTTTATTCGCCATAGCCGTTGCACCTAACGCACTGTCGGCGCTGTCTGCTAACTGGTAAAGCCTGACTACGCCTTGATAGGGTTCATTTGGGTTGGCGTAAAGCTCGATCGCGCGATCACGAATTTTTTCAACTAATTTGCGCTTGGTTTCCCCTGTCACCGCTTGAATAGTATTATCAAAACCCGTGAGATTATTCCACTCCCCCGGAACCACAAAATCGAGAGATTTGAGCATCATCACAGTAACGCCCCCCGACGGCAAATTGTCAACCAATTCCACAATAGATTTGCTCATCACAAACTCCTGAATAGCCCGATTTAAATTGTTCTTCCAATTACTCCAACTTCGGCAAATCCGATTCCAGATTCCAGATAAATTCCCCACAACTAAGTAGGTAAGCACAAATAAATATTACACGACGAGAGCCAGTTTTGCAATCCTCTGAGCTTTTCTCTCTTCTCTAACTCTGCGTTCTCTGCGCCCTCTGCGGTTCATAAAAAGTCTTTACCACAAAACATTTGCATTTCACTCCCCAGCACAAAGTTAAGTTTCATTATATTAACCAACTCAAAAGCCCCGGCACGTGGTAAAATAAATGGCGCAAAAACGAAAAAAATAAAATATGACTGTTGCAGTTAACAAAACTCCGGGATTAGCCTCGCGTTTAGTAAATGGCGTCCTTTCCATCAAGCCTTTGGCTAATCTAGCCAAGCACCAAGCGCGGGAAATGATGATAAAAAGAGGAGAAAAAATCGGAGTGCATTGGCGACAAGAATCCCAAGCACTTTTGTCCCGGAATTGGGATGCAGAATTGCTCAGCGTTCAAAATCCCGATCTTGTTTACCCGAAATATTATCTAACATCATTCCACGCTTATGAAAAAGGTAATATGAGTTGGGAAGCTGCTACAGAAGTTGAAGTTGCCGCCCGTACAGTTCACGCCACAATTTGGCCGGAAGCAGGTGCAGAAGGCGATGCTAAACTCCGCGCCAGCTATCACGAAGTCATCAAATCTCAAATTGCTTCTTCACCGCAGGATATTGTTGATTTGGGATGCAGCGTGGGCCTGAGTACCTTTGCCCTTCAGGATATTTACCCGCAAGCGCAGATGACTGGGGTAGAGTTGTCGCCTTATTTTTTAGCAGTTGCTAAATACCGTTCCCAACAGCGAGAATCTGAATTTATCAATCAAAAATCTCCGACTTGGGTGCACGCTGCTGCTGAATCTACTGGTTTACCGGCGGCTGGTTTTGATTTAGTTTCTATTTGTTTAGTTTGTCACGAATTGCCACAGAAAGCTACTAGAGAAATATTCCGGGAAGCGAGGCGTTTGCTACGTGTGGGCGGACATTTGACAATTATGGATATGAATCCTCAGTCGGAAGTTTATGCCAAAATGCCTCCTTATATTTTAACTTTGCTCAAGAGTACGGAGCCTTATTTGGATCAGTATTTTGGGTTGGATATTGAGCAAGCTTTAGTTGATTCTGGTTTTGCCCAGACCACCATCACTTGCAATACCCTCCGACACCGAACTATTGTTGCTGAGGCAATATAGCGCTTTTCAGTATAGTGAAGTACAGATATCGGGTAGGACACGGCACTGCCGTGTCTAAAGCTGTATTTATTTAATTCGATTGAAAACTGCTATAAATGGTAAAGTTGCATAGATATTATTCAGTCTTTGGGGCGTTGCGTGAGTGTAAATAGTCTAATCTGTGGATTTTAAAATTTATGCGATCGCGCCCCCTACCGATAAATAATTCCGATGCTACCGGATTTGATATTAGACAGCCGTAGAAGCTATTCACAGCGCCATTCGTTACACATTTTGATAGAACCCTAAAAGAAGGACATCTTCATGAACCCGACTGCCCCCTCTCAAAACATCATCGATTGTTTACAGGTTATCTTGGATGCCACTGCATCGAAGAATTACGAGCTTTTTACTACAGTCGGTGATGCAGGCTACAAAGCGAGCATTACACAAAAAATGTTTGACGATGTTAGCGAGCAGCTCGCTTCACGCCTGCAAAAGGGATACTCAATTAATTATTTTGGTGAGATAAAACAAGGTAATTTTCCGATTTATTTGTGGAAGCTGAGTTTTGAAGATGGTGGAGATGAATTTGTGGCACACATGACGATGAATGAAGACAAAGTTGCTGGGATTTTCATCGAATAACATATCTTTCTTGACCGAAAGCATCCAGGATACCCGCCACGTGATTCATCCGTCCAGAAATAAAAAACCTGTATCCGATGAAACTTGCCGCCCGAATTTATCCGTGGGCTCAATGCTTCAATCTAAAATCTAAAATCTAAAATCTAAAATCGATTGACACGGTGTTTCACTGAATCTAACGCCGATCGCCCACAACCGTTAATCGAAACCGATCGGGCGGCACAAAGGTGATTCCCCGGCGCACCGGACGAATTGGCCGATCGAGATTCGATACAAACTCACGGGAAGACAGCACCGTTGCTAAAACAAGCTTCATTTCAAACATCGATAACGCCATCCCGATGCAGCTTCGACTCCCGCCTCCAAACGGTAAAAATTCAGAGGCGGAAAACTTGCGATCTAAAAAGCGATCGGGATTGAACCCGGCGGGATTTTCGTAGGTTTCAGGCCGACGGTGCGCCAAATAGACACAGGGGATTAAAATCGTTCCCGGTTGATATGTATAGCCTTCGAGTTCGATCGTCCGTTTCACCTTGCGCGGCTGCGAAATTAAGGCAATTGGATAAACCCGCAGCGCTTCCTTGCAGACTGCTGTTAAGTAGGGCGACTGCGAAAGCGCGATCGGATCGGGATTCTCGCCTAATTCATCCAATTCCTGCCGCAACCTAGCGAGACATTCGGGAAACTGATGCAGCCAGTAAAACGCCCAAGTCAAGGCCGATCCAGTGGTTTCATGTCCCAACAACAACAGCGTCATCAACTGATCGCGCAATTCTCGATCGCCGAGGGATTCGCCGCTGTCATCGCGGGCCATCATCAACACCGACAGAATATCCGTGCGAGACGAATCGAGAGAATGCGATCGCCTCTCGGCAATTTCCGCATAAATCAGCGAGTCAATCTGGGCCATCTGCTGCAAAAACTGCCCCCACGGACTCCAAGGCCCCAAATTTTGCTGCAACGGTTCAAAGAAAAATTGCATCGAGTACAGTTCAGAAGTAATCGCCTCTAAAAGGTTGCTGAGCAATTGTTTCAGGCGTTCGTAGCGCTCTCCCGGCACTAATCCAAACACGACTTGCAAGATTACTTGCAGCGAAATTTCTGACATTTCTTCGCGGACTGCGATCGCATCTGGGGCTTTCCAGTCGATCGTGTGCTTTTGCGTCAAATCAACAATCAAATGCCCTTGACTGTGCAACTGTTCCCGATGCAGCGCGGGCATTAATAGCTGTCGCTGTCGCAGATGTCGCGGCCCTTCATTCATAATTAGGGATTCATTTCCCACCAGCGGGCGAAATATGTTGGTCACTTTGCCAAACTCAAAGGCATCGGCTAACGTCGTAAACACCGCCTGAATCGCTTCTGGACTGCCCAGAAACACCACGGGGGGCGAAGCGGGCCCCAACACGCGGGCGGTAAATGTATCGCCGTATTTGGCCCAGGAGCGATCGAAAAATGCGATCGGGTCAGCTACCAGCGAAAGCGTTTGGAACAAAGCAGGAGAACGAGATCCGGTAGGCAGCGTCATTCGATTTTAGATTTTAGATTTTAGATTTTGGATTGACTTGCGCGAGATAAATTCGGGGGCGTGAGGATTTTAGATTTTAGATTTTGGATTGATTCCACGGATAAATCACGTGGCGGGTACCAGCTTTGAAATTCTTGGTCATTGAAAAACTGGCGATACAGCAATATTTCTAGTGTATTATCGATCGCCCGATCGCCGCCTGAAATTTATTTGTGGCCGATTGCTTCGGCAAGTAGCAAAAATAGTAATGCTATCGGGATCGATCGCAGATTGTACGGCTAGCTTCCCAGCCTAACATGACTGTTTTACGCTCTACTCCCCAGCCATAGCCACCGAGTTCTCCAGATTCTCGAATGACTCGGTGACACGGAATTAGATAGCCGATAGGATTGTTACCGATCGCATTTCCTACAGCTCTAGCAGCAGTTGGGCGTGCTACCATTTGAGCTATAGTTTGATAGGTGGCGATCGCACCAAAGGGCAATTGCAAAAGTGCTCGCCAAACTTGAATCTGAAAGTTAGTGCCTTTTACCAAGAGCGTTAATGGTTTTTGCTCGCTGAGAGTTTCTGAATTGAAAATCAGGTCACACAATGATTGAGTGGCTTGCTCATCACGAATAATTTCAGCGTTTTTCCATGCCAATCGCAGTCTTTGTGCGGCGGTTTGTTCGTCTGTTGTCTCCAAGAAATAAAGATTACAAATACCACGGGTAGTTGTAGCAATTAGAGATGTGCCAAAGGGGGTATCATGAATACCATAGCGAATTTGTAAACCTGCTCCGCCTGCTTTGAACTCCCCTGGTGACATTGCTTCTAAGTTCACAAATAAATCGTGTAATCGTCCGGGACTCGATAGTCTCACGTCCAATGTTAGGTCTAGAAGGCTTTTAGTCTGAGTGATTTTTGACTTGGCATATTCAACTGTCAGATATTGCAAAAACCGCTTGGGGCTAATGCCGGCCCATTGAGTAAATAGCCGTTGAAAATGATATTCACTGAGTCCTATGTGTTGGGCCACAGTTGCCAGATTCGGCTGGTTTAGGTGGTTTTGTCGCATAAAGGCGATCGCCCGAGCCATCCGGTGATAATCTTCGCTAGCATAGACACTCGCATTCTGCATCGAAATCATCTATCTAAGTCAAGGGATTTTTGGTGTTTCCTTACTTTAGCCATAGAGTAGGCTCAAAGCCACCCGTTTCTTGCGGTGAATGCACTCAGTCAATTTTAGATTTTAGATTTTAGATTTTAGATTGAAGAGATTGAAGAGATTGAAGAAAGCGACCTCACCGATCAACCCGGGGGCTTGCGATGAGGATGAGCGAGCTTTTTTCTCGATCCGCAGATGAATCGGGGGGCTTGTAACCAAATTTCTTTCGGTCAGTCAATTAACCGAACTCCCGCCCTCACCCTCCGCGCAACTGCGTCACCAAGTGAACTAATTCGGGTAAAATTAGCTTTTCCACAGCTAGTTTCACGCCATTGCTAGAGCCAGGAAGAGAAAAGACTAACTTGCCTTGATACACGCCTGCAACTGCGCGAGAGGCGATCGCCCTTGAACCAATTTCTTGATAGCTCAAAAACCGAAATATCTCCCCAAATCCCGGTAAAATCCTGTCGAGCAAACTCTCCATCACATCATAAGTCGTATCTCGGGGAGCGATGCCCGTGCCGCCGTTAAAAATGATTGCATCTACATCTTCACGCTGGGAAAAAGCCTGCATTTGCAATACAATTTTGGCTGCATCATCTTTAACAACAGTGTAAGCTACCACAGAGTGACCCGCATCTTTTAGCAGCTTTTTAGTTAACAAGCCGCTCTTGTCTGTTTCCGCCGAGCGCGTGTCGCTAACAGTAATGATAGCGCAGTTTACGGTTATTTTAGATAAGTCGGGGTGAGGAATTTGCGTCATATAACAGATGTTGAAGGAAGAAGGAAGAAGCAAGAAGGAAGAGGGAAGAGGGAAGAGGGAAAAGCGAAGAAGTCATTAGTTAGTTGTTATTTCTTCGTTGTTAGTTATTCATTATCAAATAACTAACAACCAATAACCAATGCCCCATACCCCATGCCCCATACCCCATGCCCTATTCCCCATCAATTATGCCTTGCTAAATCCTAAGCCGTTTGATTCCGAGTAGCGTTCCATAAAACGCATAAATCGATCCCATTCTTCGGGACTTCTCATTAGATAAAGAGCTTCCAAACCAGCAGGCTGACCGTTGATGAACTTAGCCTTAACCTCGCGAGTGAGGAGTTCGCCTTCTTCGTCGATCATGTACATTCCAGTAATGTCTTCGGTACTGGTGCTGCTGAGAGCTTTGGGATTTTCAAAGATAAACGTGGCAGTGCCTTGAGCTCCCGTTTTAGAACGGGTTAGGCGCACTTCGGGCACAGCATCTTCGTCTATACCCCGAGAAAATTGAATTTTAGCCATAATTTGACAGTCGAACCTTAAGGATTGCTTACTTAATTTCTTAATGTTTAATCATAAAACGATTCGGGTACTCGCAAATCAAGACTTGAGAGAGTGGGAGTGGGTGAGAGTGGGTGAGAGTGGATGAGAGTGAGGGAATCGGAGACAAGGGCGAGGGGTGATGGGTTGGTTCTTCTGAGATATTGCACCATTCTCAATAATCCTTTCAGGGCGGGCTCTCCTGCCCAACCCACAAGATAATCTAACCTGAGTTCGGGTTAAGCATAAGGGAGAAAAAAAGCATCGATATTGAGAGAAGGCTTCTTAGGATGAAGGGAATAAAGAGCACTTTCGCCGGGCTGGGTCGCAACCTGCCTCTGATCAAAGATTATGAGGCCCTGCCGCCTAGCCCAGAAGCCTTCGTATATGTGTCCACGATCCGCCTCATGCTCAAGCGGCTCACCAAGCCAAAGCTGGCGAAACGCCAATTTCACGCCCTATGAAACACGCACTTATAGGGATCGCCACAGAAAACCCAGAAAAAAAGTGAATTATAGGTATTGAACTATTATGTAGTGCGCTATATAATAGTTGTTGACTGGATTTAAAAATGGATAACAACTCGAACATCAACCAACGGCGACAGGTGGGGAGGCAGCTTTCGTTTGCCCTCTATAGTGCGTCGAACCGCGTCATTCGGCTTCATCGGCCCTTTCTTGAGCCTTTGGGCCTGACCTATCCTCAGTTTCTGGTCATGCTGGCTCTTTACGAGAGCACCCCGCGCACTGTTGGGGAAGTAGGGCAAGAACTCGGTATGGAGAACGGAACCTTGACGCCCCTCTTAAAGCGCCTTGAGAGCGCGGGGTTGGTGACGCGCACCCGTGACCAACAGGACGAACGCCGCGTTCTTATCGAGCTGACAGAAGCGGGCGAGGCACTCCGCTCCGCAGCGTGCTCGATCCCTGAAAAGATCGAGACGGCCTGCCGTCTCTCCGATGAAGACCTTGCCGAGCTTCGCGACACCTTGAACGCGCTGGCAATACCCCGTCAAACAACTCCGTAAAAGGATTATTTATCATGGTTGACACGAAGAAAATGAACATCGGGATCTTAGGCACTGGCCATATCGGGAAGACTTTGGCACGCAAACTCAGTGCGGCCGGACATGACGTGAAGGTGGCTAACTCTCGCGGCCCAGAGACGATCGAGGCCGATGTGCTGGCGAGCGGCGCACGCGCGGTCTCGACGGCCCAAGCGGTGGAGGACGTTGACGTGGTGATCCTCTCGATCCCTCTCAACCGCATTCCCACAATCGCGCCACTGATAGCCAACCTACCAGCCGAGACAGTCGTCATCGACACGTCGAATTACTATCCCCACCGCGACGACAAGATCGATGCCATCGAGGCCGGGCAGGTTGAGAGCCTTTGGGTTGCCGAACAGCTAGGCCGACCAATTGCCAAGGCGTGGAACGCGATCGGGTCTGGCTCCTTCGCCACCAAGGGCAAGCCTGCTGGAAGTCCTGACCGTATCGCCCTCCCTGTGGCTGCTGACCGCGAGAACGATCGCTCCGTGGCGATGGCGCTCGTCGAAGACACCGGGCTTGATGCTTTCGACGCGGGCACGATCGCCGATTCGTGGCGTCAGCAACCCGGCACGCCCTGCTATTGCACCGATCTCACGCGCGAACAGATGGCGGCAGCCCTGGCATCTGCCGACGCATCACGATCGCCAAAGCGCCGGGACTTAGCAGTTGCAGTGATGCAAGAGCGGCTTGGTGACGCCACGACAAATCCGGATGCCGATTTCGGGGTTCGTCTGAGCCGTGCGATTTATATGTAACGTGAGTTCGGGATAAGAAAGGGACAAGCAAGTAAGCTAAAAGTCATCACACCAAAGCTTTACAGGCTCGTCCCATGATTAGCTTAGAAGAACTATTTTGCGCTGTCGATGATTTCTGCCAAGTTTTTGAACCCAGATTGGGATTCAACTGATTACACAGCCAAAGTGCAATATGAAAAATAAGCTGATGCCACTGATGGATAAGCTACTAACGCGCAAACGCTCCATCATTGAGACGATTATCGACCAACTAAAAAACTTCTCTCAGATTGAGCATTCTCACCCGTCGCAGTCCGGTCAATTTCTTAGTCAACTTGGTCTGTGGATTGATTGCCTATTGCCTTCATCCTAAAAAGCCTTCTCTCAATATCGATGCCTTTTTTCTCCCTTCTGCTTAACCCGAACTCAGGTTAATCTACTCTTTGTGGAACAGGCCGGAAAGCCTGTTCAGCGAGAATGGTGCAAGATATAAGTTCTTTGTACCCCAAGTTCTCCTCTCCCTTGTCTCCCAATTCCCTTAGACGATGTAGGGAGAGTTAATTGGCTCGGCCCGCTTTGTGGCTACCAGAGTTTGGTAGATAAGGGCGGATATCTCGCCGCGGGTGATGTCGTGGGCGGGGGAAAGCTTTTCGCGCGCGGGATAGTTGACCACCATTTTGCGCTCTGTGGCGGTTGCTATCTCGTCGGTGGCAAAACTGGGAATCTGAGCTCGATCGACATAAACGCTCAAAGAATTGGGGTTGCCGCCCACCAACTGCAAGCCGTTTACCAAAGATACGATCGCCTGAACTCTAGTCAAATTCTGCTCCGGGCGAAACGTGCTGTCTGGATATCCAGCCAAAAAGCCAGCTCGATTAGCTTGGTCGATCGCTCCCTTGGCCCAAAAATCCGCCGCCACATCCTTAAAAACCGTCGCCTCACGGCGCGGCACCAATTCAAACGCCTTCGCCAACATAGCCGCATACTGAGCTCTAGTTAGACTCTCGTAAGGTTGAAAAGTGCCGTTGGGAAACCCGCTAACCATATTCATCTTTGCCAAGCGATCGATAAAATCCTTAGCCCAATGCGTGTTGGTGTCGCTGAACTGTAGCCCGCCAGGAGTCGGAGTTGCCGTCACATTGCCCAAATCAAATAAACCTTTCATCCGCGAAGAATTGAGCTGATTTCCCACCGCAGAAACCTTAACCCCAGTCGCGTTTTGCAAGTCTAATTCACCGTTATTCTGAAAAATATTGCCGCCCAAATCTTGAGCAGTACCAATATCTGGCAGCGACTTCCCCACCACAGTCAAACCGTCTTGCGTATTTTTTTCGATGCGATTTTTGCGTAAAATCGGCTGAGATTCCCCTGATAAAACTATACCGGAGCGATTTTCCAAAATTTGGTTATCAGCAATCAAAGGAGCAGACTGAGCTTGCAGAGAAATGCCGAAACCCGTCTTTTGAAAAATATTGCGCCGTATTTCTCCCTTAGCAGTTCCCGCCGTAATTACGCCAGCCGCTGAGTTTTCCATAAATATGTTGTCGAGAATCGCAGGATTAGCGTTCCCCGTGGCAAAAATGCCTTCGCGCTTACAACCCACATTCCGCACCCCCAACTGGCACATACGCGGATTGAGGGGGTAAAAGTGAATCATCCGAGACAAAGC